>JAOZQU010000205.1 GCA_029932055.1 Desulfocapsa sp. | reverse complement strand
AACGAGTAACACTCAACAAGGTACTACTCTTGTGGTCACTTACGTTAAATGGATAGCCCATTATTGTATATATAGAGTATCTCGCGAAGATTGATGAAGTCAAATAGAAAGTTTTTTTATGGTCGTTTTTCAAGAGAAATGTGAAATATCTATTGACTTTGAGTCCTTCTCATATTAAAAATATTCTCTTTTTGTTATTTGATAAAAGTGACATAAGCAGACATTGTTGAAATTTTCCGGTCTTTTCAGGGCGGTTTAAAATATATCAGTTAATAATTACAGGAGATATTCGTGGCCAATCACAAATCCGCTGAGAAACGTAATCGTCAATCTCAGGTTCGTCGTATTAGAAACCGTGCTAACAGAACCCGCATGAGAAATGCAATAAAAGCAGTCGATGCTGCCATTGATACCGGCTCTCAAGACGATGCTCAGGTAGCTTTGAGCGTAGCTATTCCGGTTATTGCCAGAACAGCATCTAAAGGAACTATCCATAAGAAAAATGCTTCCAGAAAAGTTTCCCGCCTGACCAAACGCGTGAATAAAATGCAGGCTGCAGCCTGATCAGGCTCTTGACGAAAACGGGAATACCCCGTTGTTTGTTTTCATAGTTAGTTGAAAGGCCATGAAGTCATAAGACTTTATGGCCTTTTTTTTATTCTATGGTAAGGTGACTGCAATTTATTACAGGCCATATAACAGCTCATGCTTTTAACTCTTTTCTAATTGTATTTCATGCCAACTACTATGCATTTTCCTGATTATAGTGATTTTCTAAAAAGCAAGGAAAAGGCTGGTCTTGTCCCTGTATATCGAAAGATTATATCGGACCTTGATACGCCCCTGACACTCTTTGCCAAAATTGCAGGTGAAGAGAACCATATATTCCTTTTTGAAAGCATGGAAGGTGGAGAAAAATGGGGGCGATATTCCTTTATCGGTTTTGATCCTCTCCTGACTTTCTCTTCTAAAGGATCAAAAATAGATATTCATTCTTTTATGGGTAACCTGGCAGAGCAATTTTTCTTGCAGGGAAATCCGCTTGAGGCGCTACAAACTATACTTGAAGATTTCAAGGCTGCAGAAAATGAAGATCTTCCACGGTTTTGTGGTGGTGCTGTGGGATTTCTCGGCTATGACATGGTTCGTTTCATGGAAGAGTTGCCAAGCGATCAGGATGAACTTGATTTTCCAGACTCTTCATTCATGATTCCACGAATTGTGCTGATCCATGACAGTTTCAAACAGACTGTAACAGTGGTCTGCTGGGTTGCTGATGATGACAGTGTGGATAGCCGGACCCTTTATGATAATGCCATAGAAAAAATTAATTCTGTTATTGATTTGCTTCGGGCTCCGATTCCCGTTTCTTTCCTTGGTTCCAGTGTTCAGGGCAGCCGGACGGAACACAATTTTCAATCAAACATGACAAAGCAGGAATTCTGCTCCATGGTGGACAGAGCCAGAGAATATATAAAGGCCGGGGATATTATTCAGGTTGTTGTGTCCCAGCGTTTTTATACAAAAACCGACCTGGTTCCGCTTGACCTGTATAGAGCCCTGCGCCATATCAATCCGAGTCCCTATCTCTTTTTCCTTAAACTTGGAGATCTGATCCAAATAGGCTCTTCGCCTGAAATTCTTGTTCGTAAAGAAGATGAGGCCATTGAACTCCGTCCCATTGCCGGTACCAGAAAACGTGGAGAAACCAGTGAGGAAGACGAGGCACTGGAGAAAGAATTGCTTGCTGATCCAAAAGAGAGAGCCGAGCATCTTATGCTTGTTGATCTAGGGCGTAACGATGTTGGCAGAATTGCTCGTGGCGGAGCTGTTGAGGTAACAGACCTCCTTGTTGTGGAACGTTACAGCCATGTTATGCATATCGTATCCGGTGTGCATGGCATCATCGCTGACGATAAAGATCAGTTTGATGTTATGAAGGCATGTTTTCCTGCCGGTACAGTAAGCGGTGCCCCTAAAATCAGGGCCATGGAAATCATTGATGAGCTTGAACCTGAAAGACGAGGCCCTTATGCTGGAGCTGTCGGGTATTTCGGGTTTTCCGGCAACATGGATTTTTGTATTACTATCAGAACCTTTGTTATGCAGGGCAATGATCTATGGGTGCAGGCTGGTGCCGGGGTCGTGTTTGACTCTGATCCTGTAAAGGAATATGAAGAGACCATTAATAAATCCATGGGCTTGCGACGAGCAGTCGAACTGGCTGAAAAGGGGTTTTAAGCTATGCTTGTCATCATAGATAATTACGATTCGTTTACCTATAATATTGTGCAGGCCATTGCCTTTAATTCATTACAAGAAAATGAACCTGCTGATATTCAAGTTTTTCGTAACAACAAGATCAGTATCGATGAAATTGTTGAGTTGAATCCTGAACGGATTCTTATTTCTCCCGGGCCCTGCACTCCGTCCCGGGCTGGTATTTCTATAGAGACCATCAAATATTTCAGTGGAAAAATTCCGCTTTTGGGTGTGTGTCTTGGCCATCAGTCCATAGCAGAGGCTTTTGGCGGTAAGGTTGTCCGTGCTTCAAGGATTATGCATGGAAAGACATCACCCATTTATCATGATGCTAAAGGTGTTTTTATAAACCTGCCAAACCCGTTTGACGGTATGCGATATCACTCGCTGATTGTTGAAAAAGAGTTTGTTCCTGATTGTTTTGAAATCAGTGCCTGGACAGAAGAAGGCGAAATTATGGGGTTACGTCATAAAGAATTGGATGTTGAAGGTGTGCAATTCCATCCTGAATCAATCATGACTCCCGCGGGCATTACACTTCTTAAAAATTTTATGACTGGAAAGTAAATGGATATAAAACAGGCCATAGCAAAAGTTGTCCTGAGGCAGGATCTCAGTGTTGATGAAATGGTAGATGTCATGAACGAGGTCATGGGAGGGGAGGCGACTCCTGCTCAGATTGGCTCGTTTATCACCGGTTTGCGTATGAAAGGTGAGACCGTTGATGAGATTACGGGTGCTGTACGTGTCATGCGTGAGAAAGCGACTTCTATTGATTCCGGTGTCAATGTGGGGCAGGGTGAAATCCTTGTCGATACCTGCGGCACAGGTGGTGATGGTTCGGGAACATTCAACGTATCAACGACAACTGCTTTTGTCGTTGCAGGAGCCGGATTGCCGGTTGCCAAGCATGGCAACCGTTCCATGTCAAGCAACTGTGGAAGTGCTGATGTACTGGAAGCTGCCGGAGTAACACTTGATATTAGTCCGGAACGTGTAGGGGAGTGCATACGGGAAATCGGTATCGGATTTCTTTTTGCTCCTGCCCTGCATGGAGCCATGAAACATGCCATTGGCCCGCGCAAAGAATTGGGTATCCGTACTATATTTAATATTCTAGGGCCATTAACTAATCCTGCTGGAGCTAATGTCCAGCTATTAGGCGTTTTTGATGGTGCACTTATTGAACCTCTTGCAAGGGTACTTGGGAAATTAGGTTCCAAAAGAGCCCTTGTGGTTCATGGAGAAGGAAACCTTGATGAACTGACCATTACAGGTGAAACCAAAATAGCAGAGTTAAATAATGGTGAGGTTACTTTATACTCTGTTACACCTGAAGAGCTTGGGTTTACCAGGGCCTCCCTTGATGACCTTCAAGGCGGTGCAAATGCTGAAGAATCTGCAGAACAGCTGAGGGCAGTGCTTGCAGGGGAAAAAGGCCCGAAACGAGACATGATTCTTATCAATAGCGGAGCGGCACTCATGGCTGCCGGGCTGTGTGACGACTTGAAAAGTGGGATAGTAAAAGCTGCTGAAACGATTGATTCAGGTAAAGCTCTTGAAAAACTTGATCAATTAATTGCACTGACCAGCAAATAGTAAATATTCATAATTAACATTAACGTAACTTCTCAGGTGTCTTTCATGGCGCATATTTTAGATATTATTGTTGCAAGAAAAAAGGAAGAGGTAAGCCTTCTTAAAAAGAATGGCGTCCATATTCCTGCACCTTACGATGAAAAAGATATTCAACCACCACGTGGTTTCCGCCAGGCTCTAATCGATTATGCCGGTGTCGCGATTATTGCTGAAGCAAAAAAAGCATCTCCTTCAAAAGGGTTAATCTGTCCTGACTTTGATCCTGTAACGATTGCCCAAAACTATGAGAAAAATGGTGCGCAGGCTGTATCGGTTCTGACCGATGTCGATTTCTTCCAAGGTTCTCTTCTCTACCTCCTGCAAGCTCGAGAAAGCGTAAATATTCCAATTCTACGCAAAGAATTCATCATAGACACCCTACAAATTGAAGAAGCACACGTTTGTGGGGCAGATGCCATTCTACTCATGGCTTCTATCTTAGACGGTCATCAACTCAACGATTTTCAGGCCCAGGCAAAAGAGTACTCCATAGATTGTTTAGTAGAAGTGCATGATGAGACAGAGCTTGAAATTGTCCTTACAACCGGTGCAAACCTGATTGGAATAAATAATCGTAATCTTAAAGATTTTTCAATGGATACCGAGACCACCTTTCGGCTCAAAAAAATGATTCCAGATGATATTGCAGTTGTCGGGGAATCCGGATTAAAAACTGCTAAAGATATACAACGTCTGCAGGACGCAGGTGTTACTGCTGCTCTTATAGGTGAGACTTTAATGCGGGGAGAGAATGGCGGCAACAGTTTGCAGGGATTGAGGGGAAACTGAATAGCAACAATCGTATTTTAGAATGAAAAAGCGAGACCTCTTCAGGTTGCAGGAGTAATTGCTCTTCAATATTTCAAGTTGTTTTTAATTGAGTTCTTAACTGCATTGCAATGATAAGCCATGATAAAACTATATCGAGTCAAGAGGACTCCGCACTCCTTGGCCGCCACGATTAAGTACATGGGTGTAGATCATGGTGGTTGACACATCGGCATGACCGAGCAGCTCCTGCACTGTACGGATATCATAGCCGTTTTCCAGAAGATGGGTAGCAAAACTGTGGCGCAGGGCATGACAATTCACTCTTTTGGTAATCTCGGCCTGAGCAGTAGCTTTTTTCACCGCTTTCTGTAATCCATTCTCATGAATGTGATGGCGACGCACTTTACCGCTTCGCGGGTCAACGGAAAGGCGGCCACTGGGAAATACATACTGCCAGCCCCATTCCCGGGCCGCGCTGGGATATTTCCGGAAAAGAGCATCGGGAAGATAAACCTCGCCACCTCCATTCTCAAGATCATTCCGATGTAACTCCTGGACCTCTTTAAGATGGGCTTTAAGAATCTCAATCATTCGTTCAGGCAGAGGTACGACCCTATCCTTTTTTCCCTTACCGTCTCTTATTACGATTTGCCGATACTCAAAATCAATATCTTGAACCCTTAATCTCACGCAATCCATCAACCTCATACCGGTTCCATACAGCAAGGAGGCCATTAACCTCTGCCTGCCATTCATCTCACCAAGAAGCTTCTGTACCTCACGTTGAGTTAAGACCACCGGTAATCTTTTCGGGCGTTTGGCGCGAACAAAACCGCCCATATCACCCAGTGGTTGATTTAGCGCCTGATCAAAGAAAAAAACCAGCGCATTCAATGCCTGATTCTGGGTGCTGGCCGCTACATTACGTCGAACGGCAAGGTGCTGCAGAAAAGATACGACCTCATCTGCACCAAGTTTCCGAGGATCCTGATTATCACAAAAAGCAATGAACCGGGCCACCCAGGATTCGTAAGCCTGTTCAGTTCGAATGGAGTATCCCCGTTGCCTGATTACCGTCAACAGTTGTTTGAAAATGACACTATGCAGTCTCCGAACTTCTGCAAGCCTTGATCCTGAAATATTCGCTAACTTCGAAATTGTTTCATCCACAGATGCTTCACGGGCGACAGTAGAATGTGTACTTGACAGAGAAAAGGAATGCAGCCAATGGTGCCAATCCACCTCGTCCAACCATGGAACTTGAAGCATAGCGAATAATTTCTGTATAGCATCCACGATTTGATTGAACTGCCAATCCTCAAGTTTCGTGCTTCTGCTCTGTTTTTCCAGGTAGCCAACCACGTCACTCGGGCAATGCTCAACCAGTTGTTTGTCAGGCGATAAATTTATATACTGTTCCGCCCTGATTACGTACCAGCGGGCAACTGATGGCTTAACATCACTATCGGTAAGGTATTGAATGTATCGATCCCAAAAACGTTTGATCGCGTCAGTTTGGCTTGCATTCATGTT
>JAOZQU010000035.1 GCA_029932055.1 Desulfocapsa sp. | reverse complement strand
CTTTGTAGATGTACGATTAATAGCTGCAACAAACAGAGACTTGAAAGAAGAAGTTAAGGCTGGAAGGTTCAGGGCTGATCTTTATCACCGATTGAATGTGTACCCTATCACAACGCCACCTCTTCGAGAAAGAAAAGAAGACATCGCTATTCTTGCCGGTTATTTCATTGAACAATCATTGGTGCAGCTCAGTCTTAATGCAGTGCAAATTGGAGATGATGCGCTGCGACTCCTGCTGCGATATAATTGGCCAGGCAATGTTCGTGAATTGAAAAATATTATTTCAAGATCGGTACTGAAGGCATCCTTTGGTTCCAAAAAAAATGAAACAATAATTATTCTACCTAAACACCTTTCCGTCGATTTTGATGACACTGTATATCCAGACCCGGCATCTGCTAATACTTCCTCTTTCACAGTGTCGGATACAATGTCTCTTCGGGAAGAGTTAAAATTATTCCAAATACGTCTGATTAAATCTGCCCTTATGAACAACAATGGTAACTGGGCGGCGGCTGCCCGAGATCTGGATATGAATAGAAGCAATCTTCACAATCTTGCGACGAGACTGGGTCTCAGAAAAAAGAAAAAGCTGACATAACTTTTCTGGTTCAGAATCTCTACCTGTTAAATCAACATCTTCCAAATGTAAAAAACTCCTTTGTGTTGAGAATGGTATAAATTGACAAATTAAGGGGACATGACATTTGAAAAGAAAAGCTCGTTTTTTCTTGACGGACCATCTTAGGGAGTCTTACTGCTAAACAGTAAATTATTCAAAGGGAGGTATCCACTCCGATGGCCTAATGTAATGATGGGGCATGAGTTATTTTGGTTCCCATCCTATTGCCGGAGTTGATTATCCAGAAACACTGCAGGAATTGAACGATTGGTTTGCAACAGAGCAGGCCTACCTTGATTATTTGCAAAAACTTCGTTGGTGATGGTTTTATTTGCCTAGCATGTAGCGGACACAAGGCATGGAAAATGACCACTGGGCTTTTTCGATGTGCTACCTGTCAGCGCAAAACATCTGTTCTCGCTGGAACAATTTTTCAAGAAACCAGAAAACCACTTAAACTTCGATTCCAGGCAATTTGGTATATTACAGCCAGAAATTTGGTGGAAGCGCCTTGGGACTTAAACGAGTCCTTGGTTTTTTAGGGTGCTTATCTACTTAGCCATCTTAAATTTTAGCTTTTTGTCATGTCATTTCACTTTGTTTATTTCAGCAGAAGATGCAGCATAGCAGGAAAATCCATCCCGTCCCATGTTCCGGTTTCAAATATAACAGCGTTATGTAACGGACTATTTTTCCAGCCAATAAAAGCTGCTGTAGCAGACACCTGCCCATTGACTTCAGCTTCCGAAAGATACCCATTGGGTTCTGCAGCTAAGGGGCTCATTCAAAAATAAGTTCGTAATTATGAGGTGTAAGATGAATGTTTATATTGCGCCTCAGAACACGAAGTTATTATTAAATGCGCCCTAAGGATAATTTTAGAATTCCATCAAGATTGTCTGTATACATTCACCTGATTTCGACCATTTCCTTTGGCCTGATATAAGGCGTGGTCAGCACAGGATAGCAGGTCGCGGTCAGGATGCCGTGACAGGTCGTTACAGGAGGCAATACCTATGCTAACCATGACAGTTTTTTTTGCTGAATTATCCTGGAATGGTTGTTGTTCACACTGCTTCCGCAGTTTTTCTGCTGTAACCCTGCAGCCCTTACTGTCACATTGGGGCAGAAGAACCACAAATTCCTCACCTCCATAACGAAAGACTGAATCTGCTCTCCTGACACTTTGCTGCAACCGTCTGGCAAATTCCTGTAAAACAAAATCACCAAATTTATGGCCGCAGGTATCGTTGACATGTTTAAAATGATCCAGGTCAAGCATCATTAATGATAGTTCAGTATTATATCTATTACATCGACTCATCTCTTTTTCCATTGTTTTGATGAAATGATGACGATTGAAAAGGCCGGTCAGCTGATCATGGATGGCCATTCTTTCCAGAGCAAGCTTCTGACGTCTCAGGGTAATATGGGTGTTCAGACGGGCCAGAACTTCGAGTTGCTGGAATGGTTTGGTTATATAGTCTACCCCGCCTGCCTCAAAACCTGTCACCTTGTCTTCCACACTATCCAGAGCGGTCATAAAAATTACCGGAATATCGGCAATTTTCGCATCAGCCTTGATAAGCCGACAGGTCTCAAAACCATTCATACCAGGCATCATCACATCAAGCAGGATAATATCAGGTAAATTTTGCTGTAAAACCTTTAGGGCCCGTTCACCATTTTGGGCAACTCGAACCTCGAAATCATGTTGTCTGAGAAAGGCTAGAAGAACTTTCAGGTTGTTTGGCTGGTCATCTACAACCAGTATGGTTGATGTCTGCTCATTCATTATCATCTGTTTTCACATAATAAAGTTATAAAATCTCCCATCTCGATAAGTTGAAAATTATCAGCCATTGTCGAGATTTTATCACTAAACAATATATATTTACCTGATTCCATTGCTGCTACTTCATCATTTAATGCAACAATGCCGGTAACATCTCCGGCATTGCCAAGGATCAAAAAACGTTCAAGTATTTCCTGCGCAGGTACAACAAAATCACTACTATCTGCAGGGCTGATAGTATCATGACCTGGTATTTCACTATACTGCAGTTCAATTTCTATTAGCCCGGCAAGACATTCCATCAACTCTGGAATTACAATCGGTCTAGTCAGAAAGCCGCTAAAGCCGCGTTCAAAACATTTTTTACAGAGAATTGTATCATTGGCTGTTGATGATGTTACAGCAATCACCGGGATTTCTGAGTGTTCAGAATATCCTTTGAGCTCCAGACAGGCTGTAAAACCATCTTTTTCAGGCATCTGCAGATCCATTAATATTGCATCGGGCCTGAATCTGCAACAAGCCTCAAAAATCCCAACACCATTTTCCAATTCCTCGACAACAAAGGAAAATGACTCAAGAATCGCTCGCATTACCTTTTGATTTGATTCCTTATCATAAACTATCAATATCTTTTTGGCAGAATTATCAGAACCGGAATGACTGTATCCTGTAATCTGAGATACTGTCTGAACAGACTCAGCAAGATCTTCAGACGCAGGAACCTTTATGGAGAAACTGAAACAACAGCCTGCACCGGTACCATTGTCCAGATTTTTATGGAGAGGACTGGTCAGTTCAAGGGTTGCCCCCATAAGCTCCACAAGTTTACGACTGATTCCAAGCCCAAGTCCACTACCTTCTGAATATTTCAGACGATCACCTGTCTGCTGGAATGGTTGAAATATAATCTTGTGCATGTCAGGTGGAATCCCGCCCCCACTGTCTTCCACCTTAAATGTCAAAATAACGTTGTCTTTTGCGGCCGGCCTGGCCTTTACTTTTAAGGCGCAAAAGCCGGAATCAGTAAATTTAACCGCATTGGAAAGCAGATTTAATAACACCTGACGTAAACGAAGTTCATCAGCCGTTATAACAAGAGGCAGGGGGCCATCAGGTTCATAATGGAAGGCAATATTTTTGTCATTAGCACGGCCCTTGATACTGTTTTTTATTCCATCTAAAAAATTAGCCAAAGGAAAATCGTTTTCATTCAACTCCATTTTACCCGATTCTACTTTTGACAGATCAAGGATGTCATTAATCAGCATCAACAGGTGGTGACCTGATTGGTGAATTACATTTATTCCATCCTTTTGCTTAGCGGTCAGGCTGCTGTCTCCTGCAAAAATCTGGGTGTAACCAAGGATAGCATTCAATGGGGTACGGAGCTCATGGCTCATATTGGAAAGAAAAACTGATTTTGTCCGGTTTGCATTTTCAGCATATTCCATCTCACGAATGGCATGTTCTTTTTCTTTGCGCGCTGTAATATCCTGAAGTCTACCATCAATAATTTTTATATTTTCATGAGTCAAATCGGCAACTCGGGCATTGACCAGTGCTGTAAACACAGTGCCATCCTGTCGTTTGAGCGTAACTTCCATATCTTTAATCTCACCGCTATCATCAAGAATTGCCAGCATACTGTGACGATCTTTTGAATGTAACAGATAATCGGTTATATTTGTTGCCGCCGTTACTTCCTGCTCCGACAGGAAACCAAACATTGCCAAAAAAGCATTATTGGCGGTAACAACATGTCCTGCTGATGTAATTTGAAAAATACCCTCAACAGCATTGTCAAAAATATCACGATACTTCTTTTCTGAATGACGCAGAGATCTTTCAGAGTTTTTAAGCTCTGCCATTCTGCCGTTCAGATCTGCCAGTGTCTGTTTTAAGGTTAAGGTCATATGACGAAAGGAGGAGGCCAGTTGGCCAACTTCATCATGACTACGAATGTCAAGGTTGTAATCAAGTTTTCCCTTAGCAATTTCTCCGGCATAATGGTTGAGCTGCTGAACAGGCCGGGCAATGGTACGAACAATGGGACTCGCAAAAATTGCACCACCAAGCAGAAAGAGGATACCTGTAACAAATGCCCTGATGGTAATGGCATCAACTTCGTCTTCTATACCCTTTAAAGAGAACTGGACAATCGTTGTGCCCATACTGATACCATCGATGATAATATCTGAGGTAATGGAAAGTTTTTTCTCTTCAGGCAGCCATTGTATAGCTGGTTCTGTTTTTACCTTTCTATCGCTGTTAAAAACAAACTCGGGCAGGAATGTATCTATTTCGTTTTTATTGAGACTACTTAATACCATACCGTCCCTATCAATAATCAGGGCACGCTGAATATCTGCTTCATGTTGGCGAATATCTTCAATAAAAGTATGTACTGACTGCCTGTCAATAAAGGAAGTACATGTATTCCGGTCTATTACCGTGATGGCATACTTACATTTTACCTGCAGGGTTCTGGAATGAGCTAAAGCCCTTTTTCCCATTTCTTCAAAAAGTGCTTCTCGACCGTTTTTAACATTGAGAAACGTTGTTATGGATAAAAGACAAAATATTATCACAACCACCAGCAAATATATTTTTTGAAAAATGGATCTCATTGTTAATCAGTGCGTTCAACCATTTTACCATCCTTCTGTTTATAAACTGTTGCCCACTCAGTTTCACATCTGGTCATAGGGAATTGAACATAATGGAACTGGTTTCGGTTCTGCCCACTTCTGTTGTAGGCAAGATGATAGTCATGGCAGTATGCACAGAACCCTGCCAGTTTTTGAAAACCGGCTTCAGCATCTTTAAGGGCTGGATTTTTCCTTAAGAGTTTAAGCAGAGCCTGCGCCTCTTTTGCCTCTGCTTTTAAGAGATCAGAGAAGTCAGGAGGGGCATCAAGAACAGGAACATCAATTTTTATGGAGCCATCAAGTCTCAGACCATTAATAAGTTTTTCAATACCTTTGGCGGCGAGAGTCACATTGCCATGACGCAGAGCTCGATCAGCCTGCAACAATCCTTCTTCTGCCAGGTTGGCACCGGCTATATGGGCGAAAAAACCGGTCAGGGCAGCAATCGCCCTGGAGGTGGCCTCAGGGGTAGCACCGCCAGCGATTATTGCAGTACCCGTACCGCCAAAAGCGTTATCGATAACTTCAATGTGACCATCTTTTGCGTTATTCCAGGCAACTGTCGATTTTTTATCCTGAACCAGTTTCAAGACCAGGTTATTTTCCTTTGGCCCGCCACAAAGGATCATTGTCTTGTCTTTAAGATACCTGTCGGGAACATCCTTATCAATAATGGCTACCTGATTAATCAGGGCGGTGGTATTTATGGCAGTTAAAAACTCTCCCATCCTTTCGGAGAGATCTGCTATCTCGATGACAACTGCAGCATCAACACTTTGGCCTACGACGATATTGGTGTTCATTGTACCAAAAGGGGTGATGAAAGCAACTTCCCGCAATGCTATATTATCAGGACTAAAATGATTAAAAACAGATCCACCGGGAAGACATCCGAACATGATTGTGTCCTGTTTTGATTCAGCCAGGACATTATTTCCGGTAATTGCTCCAGAGACAAAAATATAAAAAATACTTGCAACTACTGTGATCCAGATTGCTTTGCACATACTAGTCCTCCGTTAAAATGGCAGGTATTACCGGAAAAAATGCTATTTTTTCAATGATTCCAACAAAATCCTAATTTCTTCAATTGACGTTGTAATTGATGTATGACGGACAATTCCTTTTTGATCCAACAGGACAATTCTGGGTACATCTTTTACCAGATAAGGTTCTTTTAAACTTGCCCACTCATCAACTAACACGGGAAACCCAGGCTGTAACTGATTGATAAAAATCGAAACCTTAAAACTGCTTTCACCAATACTGACCGCTACCAGTTGCACGCCTGATTTTTTATAATCGGCGGCTGATTGTTTCAGATCAACTATTATTGCCCGACAATAGGGACACCAAACCCCCCATATCAAAATCAGACTATATTTTTTATTGCTTATCAGTTGTTCAAGGTTGACATCTTTGCCTTCAAGGTTTGGCAGGGTAAAATTCGGGGCTTTTGCACCCACTTCAATAGAGTGATTCCCTGCAGCACAGTCATTGGCAGTCAGCAAAAGTATGAAAACACCTATCAGCTTCAGCGTAGCGATACTTACGCGATAATTCAAAACCAATCCTGTACGGAAAGCATTCATCTCTGATTACTCCCGATTGCACTTTCTGTAGAGATTCCGTCAATTCCAATAAGCTTCCCATCTACCTCAAACATCAGGCCTATAATTTGCCATTGATTTTTATCGCGGATTTCCTGCAGTGATAACCATTCAGGAAAAGGACATTTTTTTATCTTTGCATAGGGAGGTAGCTTAATTGAAGAGCGATGTATCTGTTTTATTTTTGTCCATTGCTTTCCCTTTCCAGTCACAGCAGTTTTTTCATTCCAGACTTCCCAGATTTCGATGTAACCTGATAGCCATTTTGATGTATCCATGTTGCAGGCATGAAATTGCATCTCTGCCTGGTTGTTTTTTAACAGTCTGATACTGAGAGAGAATTCAACATTGGCCGGAGGTACTGTTGAAAGCTGCTTGACTATCGTTGTGCATTGTTTCCGCCATTTGCCGGTTTTTTCGGGCTCTATAAAAACAGAACCGTTAAATACAATAACAGGCCGAGAGGAGGAGAGGTTGAGTGTTGTAATTCTTTGTTTTATAAAAATGGAGTTCTCTATTTTGTCAGGGCCATAGGCAAGCAGGATCATCCCCGGTTGTTTTTCTTTAATATTACGCAGAAAAGTCAGGCTGGTCCGGGAAACCACATTGTCTGTCAGAAAAATTTCACAAATGAATTTTGGTTGTTGATATGACGCATAACCGGGTTGGCAAAATACAATAATGACAAAAAGAATAACTACCACCCCACTAAGGAGTATACATACCTTCACCAAATTCTTTTTAAAAATACACGACAAAAACCGATAACGTTCTGATGTGTAAAACAGTATAGTTTGTTTTTTCATTTTATTGGAATACAGGCAAACCTGCTCCCGGCCTCCGAACATCTAAAAAGGCGGTAACTTCAGCCTGTTGTTAGGCACGTCACTCCCGGAAACTACCTCGGGCTTGTCCGGGGTAGTTTCCGGGAATGACGGATTTTATGAAGTTTTAGCCCAAAAGAATATAAAATCCAGTGTCTACAAAATTACGCTGAGTACCTTCATAGTCGATAATCGCCTCAATTGACGGAGGCAGGCCTAATTAAAGATCTCTTCACAAATTATTCTTCGTTTATTGAATCACATCTGAAATATTTAGTACAGGGATACCGGAATAAATATGAGAAGGGAGCTAACGGTAAGATTAACCGGCTCAGAAAAGTAGACAGGGCCCACTCGTAACCGTTCACCAGCCATACATATTTATCTATAAGTGTTTACCAGTGCCTTATATTGTATGCCATAATGAGTATTCTTCAGTGAGGGAAGGATGGAAACACACAAAAATAATATGAAAGAGGTGAGAGCAGCAAGGGGTAAATTCCTTGCCATGGCAGCCACCTACTTTCTGGGAGTATTCAATGATAATTTCTTTAAACAGGCTGCTCTTCTGCTTGCAGTAGCTGCCGGCTTAAGTGGGCTTCAAGGAACAGCCACCGCACTCTTTTCACTCCCCTTTATTCTCTTTTCAGCCTATGGCGGCTGGCTGGCTGACAGATATTCCAAGCGTCGGGTCATTATCGGAGTAAAAATTCTCGAGGTAGTTGCCATGGCACTTGGGGCCTATGGCATATACACAATGAATTGGACATGGATACTTGCCATGGTTTTTCTCATGGGCACGCAATCCACTTTTTTTGGTCCGGCACTGAACGGTTCTATTCCCGAACTCTATCCCCCCTGGTATGTCACCAAGGCAAATGCTCTTTTAAAACTGGTGACGACCATTGCGATCCTTTTGGGTATGGCAACAGCCGGCATAGCCCTTGACCAGCATTGGCTTGATACTGCAACTCCTTTTGGTCAACTTTTGGTTTGTGTTGTGGTGTTGTCAGTATCACTTCTTGGTTTGCTGGCAGCTTTTGGTATTAAAAAAATAAAAAGCCCGGGAAGCCATTCGCCGTTTCCCTGGGCAGGTCCGCTGGTATCTCTGAAAGACAGTATTAATCTTCGCCATGATCCTCTTCTTCTGCTTGCTGTTCTTGGGGATACGTTCTTCTATTTTTTTAGTCTCCTTGCCGTAATGGTGATTAATACCCTGGGGATTTCTGAGCTGCAAATGTCAAAAACAGAAACAAGTCTGCTTGCTGTCTCCCTGATGGTAGGGGTCTGTATGGGCGCACTCATTGCTGCACGCATCACAAGTTCTGAGCGCTGGTCTCATGTACTTGGTCCTGCCTGTTGTGGAATGGGATTATGTTTGCTGGGTACTGGTACCGTAGCTGAAATGACTTTTGGTTACCAATGGCTTTTGCTCTTGTTGACACTTATGGGTGCAGGGCTGTGTGGCGGAGTATTTCTTATCCCACTGACTTCCTTTATCCAGGTAAGACCCAAACACAACCAGAAGGGAAAAGTGATTGCTGCATCAAATTTCTGCGCGTTCAGTGGAATGTTAATCGCAGGAAAACTGTTTACTGTATTTGATTCCAACTTCCAGCCTTCCCGCAATATGCTTTTCCTTGGCGGAACAGGAGTTGTCTGCGCTCTTCTCTTTTATATCGGATCTATTCTTGCCAGCAAACACGAAAATACAAGCAGTTTGGAGACAGAACATGTTTAAAAAAGCCTTACATCTTCTGCTGATTTTTATTCTCAGCCTTCGTTATAAAATCACCGTTAAAGGATTGGATACAATTCTTGCTAAAGGAGATAAATCCATAGTTTTCATGCCTAACCATCCGGCATTGATAGATCCTGTCATTGTTGTGTCACGTTTGTATAAAAATTTTATGCCAAGACCACTGGCAGATGAAGGACAGATCGACAGGAATTTTGTGCGCCCGTTAATGAAAACTCTTCGCGCCGTTGTTATTCCGGATCTCAACAAAAATAGGAAAGGTGGGAAAAAGGCTGTAATGGCTGGAGTACAGGGCATTATTAATGGATTGCAGCAGGGCGATAATATCCTTCTGTATCCTGCTGGCAAGTTGTGTCGCAGCCGGCATGAGTCTATTGGAGCAAACAGTTCTGTGGGATTAATAGTAAAACGTGTGCCGGAAGCCCGTGTTGTTCTGCTTCGTACGTCTGGACTTTGGGGGAGCAGTTTCAGTCGGGCAAATGGCATACCCTCTCTTACAAAAAATTTACGGCTCTACCTTCGAGCATTATTATCAGCAGGATTGTTCTTTCTCCCTAAAAGAGAGGTGCTCATAGAGCTTGTTGAACCTGACAATTTTCCTCAAGAAAAAGAAAAATTGCAAATCAACAGCTACCTTGAAGATTTTTACAATGAAGTTCCTCAGCACAATACTGTGGTGCCTTACTTCTGGTGGCATGGAAGGGAGGCCAGGCAGATAGCAGAACCCAAACAGATGAATGTGAATGATGATACCAGTCATATACCAGCGGCCACCAAAGAACTGGTTCTGCAAAAAATTAAAGAGTTGAGTGGTATTGAGACTGTTAACCAGGGGGATAGACTTGCTCAGGATTTAGGTATGGATTCCCTGATTCTTGTTGAATTTGTGGCATGGCTGGAACAGGAATTTGGTGTAGTTCTTCTGAACCTGGATGGCTTATTATCAGTTGCTCACTGTATCTTGGCCGCAGCAGGTGAGTTCAGTTCTCCAGAAAATGGTGATGATATACATGTTGGCGCATCCTGGTTTAAGGGGCGCAGCAGCAATGCTCTTATTGCCCCGGTTGGCGATACTATTGCAGAACTGTTTTTGCAGCAGGCAGCAAAACATCCCGAGAAGGTGATTGTCACAGACCAGATCAGTGGTCAGAAGACGTATCGACAGCTACTTACCGGGATATTTGCCCTTAAGGGTGGAATTGAAAAATTGCCGGATTCACAGGTGGGAATAATGCTTCCAGCAACAGTAAGTGCTGCTGTTTCGTATCTCAGTGTTCTATTTGCAGGCAAAGTGCCGGTGATGGTGAACTGGACCGCGGGTGCCGGGAACATGCGATATTGCCTTGAAAATGCAGGTGTAAAGCATGTTATTACTGCAAAGGCTCTCTATGAAAAAGTAAAGGCACAGGGGATTGATTTGGATGCAAGCGGTGTTCGGTTTATCTTTCTTGAAGAACTTGCGGCTTCACTTTCTACAGCAGCCAAAGTAACAGCCTTATTTCATGCTCATTTTTCTGCCGGAAAATTGAAAAAAGCAGCCATTCAGAAAAATGCTGCAATCCTTTTCACATCAGGCTCAGAGGCACACCCAAAAGCAGTCCCGCTCAGTCATAAAAATTTTCTGGCAAATATAGCAGATTTCACATCAGTCCTCACTCTGCATGAGGATGACAGGCTGCTTGGCATGCTGCCTCCTTTTCATTCTTTGGGGCTTGCAGGTACATTGATTATGCCTCTGGTCATGGGATTACCGACAGTCTACTCGCCAAATCCCACAGAAGGGACATTACTTGCACATATCACTGCAGCGCATGAAGTAACGCTCTTGATTGGCACGCCCACGTTTCTCAATGGTATTGCCAATGGAACAGGCGGAAAGCCTCTGGATCATATGCGAATCGCCTTTACCGGGGCAGAAAAATGTCAGCCCTATGTGTATGAGACACTGGAATCAAGTTTTCCACAGGTCACGGTCTGTGAAGGCTATGGAATTACAGAATGTTCTCCTGTGGTGAGCATCAATGACCCAAAAGACCCGAAACCTGGAACCATCGGCAGGATTCTGCCATCCATGGAGTATGTTCTTATTCACCCGGAGACAGGAGACCCGGTGGGGGAAGGGGAAAGTGGCTGTCTGTTGCTTCGAGGCCCGAATGTCTTTACCGGCTATCTGAATTTTCAGGGAAAATCACCTTTCGTCGAATATGATTCCAGGCAGTGGTACAACAGCGGTGATCTTGTCCAGGATACGAATGGGGTGCTTACCTTTGCCGGACGACTGAAACGATTTATTAAACTCGGTGGCGAAATGATTTCCCTGCCAGCCATCGAAGAGGTATTGGTGGAGGAGTATCAGGGAAACGATGAACCTGTTCTTGCTGTGAGCGCTACACCTGGTGATGATCATCCTGAAATTGTTCTTTTCACCACAGAGGACTTGTCCCGGGAAGATGTCAACCACGTTATCCGTGAACAGGGCTTTTCGCCTCTGCATACTATTCGGCGTACGGTTCAGATGGAGAGTATTCCGGTACTTGGAACAGGTAAAACAGATTACAGGGCACTGGAGACTGCTCTCCAGGGAGATAGATAAAAGAGCAGACTTCGGATACGTTGCTATACTGATCAACTTTTACCTTTTTCTTCTTTTCATTACCAGCACCACCAGTCCACCAAGAATAAGGATGATTCCACACACACCTTGTGTGTTCAGTTGTTCTCCAAGAAGTACAACACCCAAAGTTGCTGCAGTCAGAGGTTCGGCAAGGGTGAGAGTGACCGCAGTGGAGACCTGCACCAGTTGCAGGCCGCGGGCAAACAACCAGTAAGAGAGTGCCATTGAAGCCAACCCCAGGTGCAGCACAACAACAATGGAACGTGACTGCAGCAGCCAGTCAGTATCAATGTTCATCAACACTGGCGAAAGGATAAGAGCTCCAACACAAACCACAACTGCCATGAGAGCATTTGGATTATGGTTGACCAGTAAACCCTTAATTGTCAGGGTATAGGCAGCATAAGAAAGCCCGGCAGCCAATGCCAGCATGGTACCCAACGGATCAATGCTTACATCACCACTGCTGAAATTAAGGAGCGAACACCCGGTTATGGCCAGTATTGTAGCCATCAGCCAACGTCTCCCCAACCGTTCACCACGAAATATCAAACCGAGCAATCCTCCGGCAATTGGAGCGCTGCCAATGGCGACAACAGTGCCAACGGCAACACCGGTTTTTGCCACTGCAGAAAAAAAACAGACCTGATAAATGGCAGTAAAAAGCCCTGCCAGAAATACAGGTGCAAGTTGCCAGTCACTGAACGTCCCAAACTCTTTTCGTTTGATGGTCAGACATGTCAGGGCTATCCCCCCAATCAGCAGGCGGAGGGCACCTATCGCTTTAGGATCAAACCCTGCCGGTGCAAAGGCCTGGGTTGTGCCGGTCGTACCCCAGAGTATGGCTGCCCCCAGTACAAACCAGTGGCCCCCGATAGAGTTATGTTGTGTTGATTGTGGATTGCTCATTGTGTGGTCAGGAAATACACGGAAAGTTATGTGGCAACAACAAAAAACATTCAACCAGTGGCACATGTGCCGCACATGTGCTACAGTGTATTTATAGATTATTTTCCAATATAAAATCCATGGGGAGATTTGTGATGGGCACACCAGCACGGCAGGAAACAATGTTAAGAAAACCAATCCTCATGCCGCCAAGCATGATCGAAAAGGTTGATATAATAGCAAAAAACAAAAACGTATCCTTTGCCCAGATCGTACGCGAAGCAATTGATTCTTTTGATGGTGAAAAATCAGGGGACGATGCGAAAATCATAAACGCTTTGGCAGACACCATGATTAAGACTACGCAGGAAGTTGTAAAAAAAATGGAAGCAATTGAAAACCGACTCGATAGCACTCATGCTACACTGGATGCTCTATAATGGGCGTCAGTGGAAAAGTTATGGAAGCACTTAAGGCAGGAATACTGTTGAATGAAAGATTAAGTACCCTCCTTGAAAAAGTAGATCGCATGGATCACGATGTTCGCGGGATAAACAACAGGCTTATTCGCCTGGAAACCATGGTTGAAATGGCTCAAAAACAACCCCGATTAAGAGATGAAACAGAATAGCGGAACCAAAAAAAAATGGACCGTCGGTGACCTACTGAGTACATCAACTGCGTATTGGCGAGGCTGCGCACTGCAGGCTGGAGTGAGGCTTGGTCTTTTTACCCTTATCCATGATCGCCGTATGACCCTGATCGAAATTTGTAACCAGACAAGTGCTGACAGACGGGGTATGGAGTATTTGCTGAATGCACTTTCCGCCATGGGGCTCCTGACCAAAAAAAGCAATCAATACAGCAACACACTGGAAACGCTTAAATTTCTCTGCAAAGAATCACCCACATACATCGGCCATATCATTCTCCACCATCATCATATCCTTGATGGCTGGGCACAACTCGAAGAGGCGGTACAAACCGGTGCACCGGTCGCAAAAAGGTCATACGGCGAAGAAATTGAACGGGAAAGTTTTTTAATGGGCATGTTCAACCTGGCCATGGGTCTTGCTCCCACCATTGCCGAGCAGATAAACCTTTCCGGTCGGCGTCGCCTGCTTGACCTGGGAGGTGGCCCCGGGACGTATGCCATCCACTTCTGTCTTGCAAACCCAGAATTATCCGCTGTCATTTATGATCGGCCGACAACAGAACCCTTTGCCATGAAAACAGTGAAAAAATTTAATTTGAGCGAGCGGATTGAATTTACCGGTGGAGATATTACCACGGATCCTGTCTCTGGAGGGCCGTATGACGCGGCCTGGCTTTCCCATATTCTCCACAGCAACGGGCCGGAAAATTGCCAACAGATCATTGACAAAACCGTTGCCGCACTGCAACCCGGTGGCGTAATCATGATACACGAATTCATCCTTGACAACAGCAAGGATGGACCCGAGTTTCCGGCGTTGTTTTCCCTGAACATGCTGATCAACAATCCTGCAGGAAGATCCTATTCAGAAGAGGAACTGACAGCCATGTTAAACAACAGTGGTGTCAAAAATATCAAACGATCCCCTTTCCAGGGACCAAGCGATTCCTCCATTTTGTATGGAACGGTCTGAATGTAAAATACATACACAAAACCTAACTGTTGATGAACTCGAAAAAACTCAAAATCGTCTCTACTTCGTCATTCCCGCGGGAATCCAGGACGTGTTGAAATGACTAGATTCCCGCCTGCGGGGGAATGACGGAGCAGGGACTGCCGTTAATCTATTCACTCTCCAAAAACAACTTCAGGTACTCCCCATAGCCTTCCTGCTCAAGTTTTTCCCTTGGCACAAAACGAAGAGCAGCAGAGTTGATACAGTAACGTAATCCTGTGGAAGCCGGGCCATCATCAAATACATGTCCAAGATGCGAATCACCATGCTTGCTACGGACTTCGGTGCGCACAATGAACAGGCGACGATCCTTTTTCTCCGTAACATTTTCAAAATCCAGTGGCCGGTCAAAACTAGGCCAGCCTGTACCGGATTTAAATTTATCTTTTGAACTGAACAGTGGCTCACCGGAAACAATATCAACATAGATACCCTCAGCCTTATTATCCCAGAACTCATTGTTAAAAGCCGGCTCTGTCCCCTCTTTCTGAGTGACCTTATATTGAAGAGTGCTTAGACGGGAACGAAGTTCCTTATCCGTTGGTTTTTGATATTTTCCTGATTGCTCTGATTGCCGGGCCAATTTGTCGGGCCAGACAGTCTCAACAAAATGTTTTCGCCCTGATCCTGCCTTATATGATGAATAATGAGCAAAATTTTTTTTATAGTAATCCTGATGGTATTCCTCTGCCGGATAAAAAGGCTGCGCCGGAAGAATATCAGTCTGGATAGGATCATTAAAGAGGCCCGCCTGCTGTAACTGAGCTTTCGATTTTTGAGCCGCCAGCTTTTCATCATTATTTTGAAAAAAAATGGCAGTTTTATAATGAGAACCACGGTCGGCAAACTGTCCACCGGAATCTGTCGGGTCTATTTGATGCCAGAAGGTTTCCACAAGCTCTGCATACGAAATTTTTTGTGGGTCATACTGCACTTCCACAGCCTCGTAATGGCCGGTTCGGCCACCACTTACCTGGTCGTAGGTCGCTTCTGCCTTTGTTCCACCACTGTATCCAGCCCGAACATCGATAACCCCGTCAAGCTGCTCAAAAGGCGGCTCCATACACCAGAAACATCCTCCACCAAAAATCGCTGTTTGTTTCTCTGCCATTACTCTACTCCCATTCAATATGGTTACCAGCATGCAAACAACTGCTATCGCTGTGATCCTTTTGTATTGTACCATTCAATTCCTCCTTTAATCGAGAACCATTCCTATCGGAAAAGATGTATGCATTGTTCCCATAAGAAACAAGAGGAAAGAGGATCTTTCCCAGTTTTTTTTTTTCAGTTTAAAAATCGAATATGAAGAGCTATAGTGCCAATATGAAAAATTCAAAAACATCCAAACGGACTAAATTTATCTTTGTCACCGGTGGTGTACTGTCCTCGCTCGGTAAAGGACTGGCCGCTGCTGCCATCGGTGCCCTGCTCGAGTGCAGAGGGCTCACCGTTACCTTCCAGAAACTCGATCCTTATATCAACGTTGATCCGGGAACCATGAACCCCTTCCAACATGGAGAGGTTTTTGTGACCGACGACGGGGCGGAAACCGATCTGGACATGGGCCACTACGAGCGTTACACCAACGCAGTAATGGCTCAGAAAAACAATTACACCACCGGCAGGATTTATTATTCAGTAATTACCAAAGAACGAAGGGGTGAATATCTCGGCGGCACAGTGCAGGTTATTCCACACATCACAGATGAAATTAAAGCTGCTGTCCTCCAACTTGACGGCAGTGTTGATGTGGCCATCATCGAAATCGGCGGTACCGTGGGTGATATTGAAGGACTTCCCTTTATTGAGGCTATCCGTCAGCTGCGTGGAGATCTGGGTCGGGAAAACACTCTCTACATCCACCTGACACTGATCCCCTATATCAAAGCTGCAGGGGAAATTAAAACCAAGCCCACTCAGCATTCTGTTCGGGAGCTGCGGGCAGATGGTATCCAGCCGGATATCCTGGTCTGTCGTACCGAGGTTCCCATAGGTGATGATCTCAAATCCAAAATCGGCCTGTTTTGTGATGTATCCACAGACGCTGTTATCACTGCCATTGATGTGGATACTATCTATGAAGTACCGCTACGTCTGCATGCCGAGGGAATCGACACAAAAATCCTGGAGCTCCTGAATATCTGGACAGGAAAACCCAATATCAAACCATGGGAAGATCTGGTTTATAAAATCAAGAATCCAAAAGACACCATTAGCATTGCAATTACCGGTAAGTACGTAGATCTCACCGAGTCCTATAAAAGCCTGCATGAAGCCCTTGTTCATGGTGGTCTTGCCAATGATGTAAAGGTTGAACTGCTCTATATCAGTGCCGAAGACCTGGAGGATAAAACCAAAGATCCTGCCGCTCTACTCAAAGGTTGCCACGGAATCCTGGTTCCTGGAGGATTCGGACAACGGGGTGTGGAAGGAAAAATTGCAGCTATCAACTATGCCCGGGAAAATAAAATCCCATTTTTTGGAATCTGTCTTGGTATGCAGCTGGCTGTTGTGGAATTTGCCCGCAACGTACTTGGTCTGCAAAAAGCCCATTCCACAGAATTTGATCCGAAAACTCCGGATCCGGTAATCTACCTGATCAAAGAGTGGTTTGATTACCGAACCAAAGAGATGCAGATACGTGACGAAACATCAGATATGGGTGGAACCCTGCGTCTTGGGGCATATCCATGCATTTTAGGTGAAAACACTTTTGCCAGAGCTGCTTACGGGGAAGAAGAGATATCCGAACGCCATCGTCATCGCTATGAATTTAACAATGACTACCGACCACAATTGGAAGAAAAGGGACTAGTTATTTCAGGAACTTCTCCAGACAACAATCTGGTTGAGATTGTTGAAATTGCTAAACATCCCTGGTTTCTCGCCTGTCAGTTTCATCCGGAATTCAAATCAAAACCCATGAAACCACATCCGCTATTCCGGGACTTTATTGCTGCGGCCATCGATCATAAGGGATAATATTTATTATGACTGTTATACCTGTTCCCGTTTCAACTCCAGACGGAAAAGGTTTCTCTGTAGGTTCCGGCCAGCCCTTGCTCCTCATTGCCGGGCCCTGTGCTCTGGAATCTGAAGAACTTGCCCGCAGAGTTGCAGGAGAGATGCAGGAAATCTGTGGTCGCCTTGGCCTGTCTTATGTCTTTAAAGCCTCTTTTGATAAGGCCAACCGCACGTCCCTTGACTCCTATCGAGGTCCTGGCCTTGATGAAGGCCTCAGTATTCTGTCGCGAATCAGAAAAGAGATGCAAGTTCCAGTCATCTCTGACGTGCACGATGTCAGCCAGGTTGCTCCTGCTGCTGAAGTTCTTGATATTTTACAGATTCCAGCATTTCTTTGCAGACAAACCGATCTTCTTGTGGCTGCTGCGCAGACAAACAAACCCATCAATCTGAAAAAAGGTCAGTTTGTTTCTCCATGGGATATGGAAAATGGTGTGAACAAGCTGCGTGGTGCAGGAGGAAAAAAAACCATGCTCGTGGAACGGGGTGCATGCTTTGGCTATAATAATCTTGTGGTAGACATGCGATCACTCCCTGTTATGCGTAGTTTCGATTGCCCCGTGATCTTTGACGCCACCCATTCCGTGCAACTTCCAGGCGGCGCCGGAGGCTCTTCCGGAGGTCAACGGGAATTCATTGCACCTCTGTCCCGTGCCGCTGTTGCGGCAGGAATTGACGGCCTGTTCATGGAAGTACATCCTGATCCCGACAAAGCACTTTGTGACGGCCCCAACTCCATGCCCCTTGACCAGATTGAGAAACTCCTGATCAAGTTGCTTCGTATTCAGGAAGCAGTCTCTGCCTGATTTTTTTAGATTCAGAACAAAACCTGTTATGGATAATAACGACTCTAACGACTCCTGCACGCCATCCGGGCCCGGTGCCTATCCTTCTGATTGTGAAGTACGCGAAGGCTATCGTCAGATTGTCAGAAACAAAGCTGCACAGAACAATCGCAGCCAGGCTTGGCAGACAATCCTCCCCAAAGCAAAAACTATTAAACTTCTACTACTTGATGTTGACGGTGTTCTCACCGACGGCAACCTTATCTATTCCCATGAAGGTAAGGAATCCAAAGCATTTAATACCCAGGACGGATTTGGCCTGCGCATGCTGCAGGATGCAGGTGTTGCGGTTGGCATCATTACTGCCAGAAGCTCTGAGGCACTCGAACGTCGAAGCCGGGATCTGAAAATTGCACATCTGTATCAGGGAGCAGGCAACAAACTTGAGGCCTACAAAGAGATTGTCAAAAAAACCGGCCTCAAACCCTTTGAAATTGCCTATATGGGTGATGACTGGCTTGATCTTGTGCTCCTGAAAAGGGTCGGTCTTGCCATTGCTCCTGTCAATGCAGTACTGGAAGTGCGGGATATGGTGCACTACACCACCGAACAGTCAGGAGGCAATGGAGCAGTACGTGAGCTTTGCGATCTCATCCTTGAAGCTATGGGCAAACACAAAGAACTGCTCCAACAGTACATGAGCCGATGATAACCCGTAGAAATCTGGTTTGGTTCATTCCCCTGCTTCTCTTTCTCACTTTTCCACTGTGGCGCCCGCCGGTTGCCTCTTTTCTTTCACCGCGCGGAGGGTACGATCCATCCCTTGCCAACCGAAAACTTGACGCCCACAATTTTAATATGGACAAGGTTCATATTTCCCAGAGTGAACACGGAAAAAAGACACTGGAGATCAAAGCTAAACGTGCTTTTACCGGAAAAAGTGTTGATGAATATCACATGGAAGAAGTTGATGCCGTAATCATAGGGAGTAACGGAGAAAAAACCTATGTCACTGCCAGAAAAGGCATTTTTAACAAACTGACCAACCTCCTCACTCTCATTGACGACGTGGTGGTGATGAAACCAAAAGACAAATCCGAACTCTACACTGACCTTCTTACATACAACAATAACACCCACATGGCCTACTCACCCGGTAAAACCCAGATAATTGGAAAAGGCTTTGAGATCCGTGGCCGCAACCTGCATGTCAACACCTTGACGGAATCCTACGATCTTGATGGCCGTGTTCGCTGTAAACTTACCGGCTTTTCGTCTCCATGACAGACAATACTGTAAAACCGCTTTCTTCTGCCAGCCAGCGTACGTTCCTGTCCCAAAGCAACATTCCATATTCCCGCTGCTGGCTTCTTTGGCTGGCTGGCCGCGGGTCGTGCTCAAGGATTTCCTGTATCAGGGATTTCAGCTCTCTACCGCTCTGCTCCTGATATTGTTGACAACTGGCTTCAGCCTCAGGAGTGAAACTGACTGTAATTCTGTTATTAGATATTTGCACAAACCCGCCACTGGCACCTTCAACTCTGTCACTGTATGGAACATAAGGTTTGATGTCAAAAATCGGTGTCCCGTGTAAAAGATCCAGTTCACTAATATCAAGAAACACTTTCCCTTTTTCCTTTCGCAAGCCAAGATAACGAACCACAGAAAGCCCCAGAAAATTGGGACGGTGCGGGCTACGACTGGCAAAAAGCCCTACCCGCCTCTGTCCACCAAGCCATGGAGGGCGTACCGTGGGACGCCAGCCGTCAGACACGGCTTCATGAAACATAAACTGTAGCCAGATATGGGAAAAAGTCTCCAACTCCTTAAACATCTCCTCCCGGTTACAGGGAGGCAATAACTCAACGGCTCCTTTTGCGCTTTTCACCAAACCGGGCTGCCTTGGGATACCAAATTTTTCCGTGTAGCACGAATGAATCAGACCAATGGCCTGTATTGTATGTTCCACTGTAATCCTCTCTGAAAAGCTTAGGGCTGTTATTCATATTGGAATGAGGTGCAATCAAATCTGATATTCACAGTAGTTATGGTGCGAGATTATTTAGAATTATATAAAATTGCAGGACTTACCACTGGCCATTCACACCGAAATCATAGATGTCCCCCATTGTTTCCAGAGAGCAGCCTTTCCCGGCCAATGGTTAGACTTATTTTTTAAATAAGTCTGAATGATTACCTGTTCGCTCTAAAACAATCTCTTGCCCCTGGTACTTATAGATAAGCAACCAGTCTGGTTCGATGTGACAATCCCTTCGCCCCTGGTAGTTCCCTACCAGTTTGTGATCTCTACAGTTTTGTGGGAGTTGCTCCTCCCGGACAAGCAAACTGATTATTTTTTAATTTTTTCTTTATCTTTCCCTCTCTTTAGCATTTTTTTGAGATCGCGCTCAAACTGCCTGGTATATGTCGGATGAAGCATTTAAATACCCAGCTTATCAAACATATCATCAACACTCTCGCACCGGGTCAGGTTCTTTCCGGCATCGGTATCCTTGAATGTTTTCTTTGTGGTTTTGTTGGGCACAACAACATTAAAGGGAAGTCCTTTCCGTAACTTCACCTGGTTGTAGAAAATATTAATTGCCTCAGTCGTAGAAATTCCCAGTTGATGGAAAAGTGTTTCTACTTCTTCTTTTAACCTAGGCTCTATACGAGCTCTTACTGTTGCAGACTTTGCCATAATGTTACCTCCTGACTAAACAATAGCCCATACGGGCTACTTTGTCAACCGCAGGTGGTGGCTTACTCCAGGCGGTTATTAGCAGGTACACTTCAGGAGATGGGAGCTTGGATCAGCAGTGCGGCTACGGGAATGGATGTATAGGAGACATATCAACCTGAGGTCAATTTGATAAAATCAAATCTTAGATGTGGCAATATTAACGTGAACCACAAATATTATAAGCAGATGAGATCTAGAACTGTTAAGACACAGATCAACTATGTAGCATCATTTCTAGCTGTTCACGAAAATGATTTTCTTTACTCGTGTTATCTGTTACCTCCCCAAAATTGCTGGAAGCATGAGATTCCAAAAACTACTATCATTTGAATTAGGATTATAACCGGTGCCCCCTAAGTGTATGATCGCCCCTGCTTTTGGCGTTGGATCTTGCCTTGGCGGTACAATTGAAC
>JAOZQU010000034.1:6212-21543 GCA_029932055.1 Desulfocapsa sp. | reverse complement strand
TGTATATCTGCTCATGCCTATTTTAGGCAATGAACATCAAATCAAATAAAAACAGTAGGGTCATTGTTGCTTGATATCACATCTGCCCCCCGTCCTTTAATTAGAACAGGCAAGTGGCAATATTTACCCATTTACGAAAAACCGTAAGTAGAAACTATTTGTGATAAGCTAGATTTTCATCAGCTCCATGGCCGCATTAATAATAGATGGGGAGTCCAGTTTGGAGTTCTTCCAAAGTGTTTTTTGCGGCCCGTGCTCAATAAAATGATCTGGATGTCCAAGAAGGTGTGTTTTCACTGCAAAAAGTTTGTTCATGGATAAAAGTTCCAGGACAAGGCTGCCAAAACCGCCATGCTCACTATTATCTTCCACAGTCACAACACGACCTGTTTTGTCAGCCCAGTGACAGATTAACTCTTTATCTAATGGCCTGATGAAACGTGGATTTATAACAGCGGCATCAATGCCCAGTTTTTTCAATCCTTCTGCTGCTCTTAAGGCAGGATAGACCCTGTTGCCAATAGGCAGCAGCAGGATATCTTTTCCTTCCCGTAACAGTTCCCCTTTTCCTGTTTCAAGAGTCACCAGTTCTTTATCCAGTGCAATATCTTCCCCGGATCCACGAGGGTATCTGATTGCTGCGGGACCAGGCAGGGAGATAGCCGAGTGTAACATGTGTTGAAGTTCGTTCTCATCTTTTGGTGCCATGTAGGTGAGATTTGGTATGAACCTCAGGAAAGAGATGTCGAAGACTCCGTGGTGGGTCGGCCCATCATCACCAACCACACCTCCACGGTCAATGGCAAGAGTCACAGGAAGATTGGGAAGACAGACGTCATGGATGATCTGGTCAAGAGCCCGCTGGAAAAATGATGAGTAAATGGCGACCACCGGTCGTATCCCTTCTGTGGCCATGCCGGCAGCAAAAGTCACAGCATGCTGTTCTGCTATACCCACATCAAAAAAACGATCGGGAAATTCCTGGGAAAACCTGGTGAGTCCGGTTCCTGCCGGCATTGCTGCTGAGATGGCGACAACATTAGGATTGGTACCGGCAATTTTGCAAAGTGTGTTGCCAAAGACTTCAGTGTAACTGATTGACCCGGAAGAGGGGATGGGCACTCCGGTCTCAATATCAAAGGGGCCTAATCCATGGTAATTTCCAGGATTTTTCTCAGCTGGTGGATAGCCCCATCCTTTTTTTGTGAGAACATGCACAAGAACCGGACCGTCCACATTGTCTCTGATGTTTTCAAGTGTCGGGATTAAATCTTCAAGGTCATGGCCGGAAATGGGTCCGATGTAATAAAACTTCAGCGCCTCAAAGAGCATGGCCGGTGTAAAGAAACTTTTAATATTTTCTTCGCTTTTTTTCAGAACGTTTAGAAAACGATCCCCGACACCGTGCAGTTCTTTTAAGCGCGTGGAAATATGTTTGCGCATTCGACGGACAGTTTTGCTGGTAAGCTGGCGGGAGAGAAAGCTGGACATGGCGCCAACATTTTCCGAGATCGACATTTCATTATCATTTAAGATAATAATCAGATTTTTGTCCAGATGGCCTGCCTGATTCAGGGCTTCAAAGGCCATACCAGCAGTCATGGAGCCGTCACCAATTATGGCGATTACTTTATTTTTGTCTTTTTTGATATCTTTGGCACTGGCCATGCCAAGGGCCGCTGATATAGACGTTGAAGAATGACCTGTTTCAAAGGCGTCATATTTGCTTTCCTTGAACTTTGGGAAGCCGCTTAGGCCTTTATACTGGCGGAGGGTGTGAAATTGCTTCTGCCTGCCGGTGAGAAGTTTATGGGCATAGGTCTGATGACCGACATCCCAGATCAGTTTGTCCTGAGGGGTGTTAAAGACGTAATGAAGGGCAAGGGTCAGTTCCACAACACCTAAACAGGGTGCCAGATGGCCTCCTGTTTGCGATACAGTACTGATGATGGTGTCACGCAGGTCACCGGCAATGATATCAAGCTCGGCAATTGTGAGATTGCGGAGATCTGCTGGAGATTGAATATCTTGAAGCCTGGTACTTGCAGTCTCTATGGTGTTTGTTGTGAGCATTATATCAGTCCTGATCGGTCGTTTTGGCATTATCAGTGCGACCGGGTATATATATAGTCGGCAAGTAGACGCAAGGGACGCGCCTTATCGTCAAAATCAGCCAGACAATTTTTTGCTTCTTTTACTGCTTTTTCAGCACGCAAACGAGTTTCTTTTATACCAAAGTAAGCAGGATAGGTGGCTTTGCCAAGCTCAGCATCGCTGCCTGCAGCTTTTCCGAGTTGTGCAGTGGTTGCAGTGGCATTCAACAGATCATCCACTATCTGAAAGGCAAGACCTATCTGATTACCATATTGTTCAAGTGCGGCCAATTGTTTTTTATCACCATCCCCTCCTATTCCTCCAGCTAGAACAGCGGCAGTAATTAATGCACCTGTTTTATTTCGATGGATAGTCTGCAAAGTTTCAAAGGGGAATTTTGTATTCTCACTTGCAATATCCAATGCCTGACCACCAACCATTCCAAACGATCCTGCTGCTCGCGCAATACAATGGGTGATACGGAGTTTTTTGTCAGGGCTGAGATTACCATGCTCGGGATTGCTGAGCAGATCAAAGGCCCATGTAAGTAAACCGTCACCGGCTAAAATGGCACCTGCTTCGCCATAAAGAACATGATTTGTTGCTTTGCCCCGTCGTAACTCATCGTTGTCCATGGCAGGGAGATCGTCATGGATTAGAGAATAGGTGTGGATACATTCGAGTGCGCAGGCAACCGGCAGGATATCCTGATCGTCTACTTTTTCTCCAGCAACGGCATATGCTGCAGCTAGGCAGAGAATAGGGCGTACACGTTTTCCTCCTGCAAGTAGAGAATAACGCATGGCTTCAATATGGTTGTGGAACTCACCTTTTGCTTCAGGGATGTATCTGTCAAAGGCTCCTTCCACCAGGAGCTTCTGTTTGTTAAGATAGCTCTTGATTTCCATGATCCAACTCATTAAATGGACTTTTAGTGATTCCGCCCTGTTTTTCAAGAAGCAGTTCTACCTTTGCCTTTGCCTCGGTTAAGGTTGTATTGCAATATTCAACCAGAGCAATTCCTTCATCAAATTTTTTCAGACTCTTTTCCAGGCTGAGATCGCCATCTTCGAGTTCTTCTGTGATCTGTTCCAGTTTGCCAAGGGCATTTTCAAAAGTTCTTTTTGCCATTATAATAATCTATGTATGTTATTGAGCTGCTTTTCAATCAGTGTCAAAAGCATTATATATTCACAGATGGTAGAGAAGTCGAGAAGAAAGTGGTAAATCAGGACTGGTAATGATGGGTAAAATGGATAAGAAGATTTCAGCATTCTTAAGCTGGCTGGAGGTGGAGAAGGGCTATTCTCAACACACGGTGACGGGTTATGGACGTGATTTGCTGGAGTTTGCTGCAGGTATTGATGAAAACGTGGGTGTGAGGAATATTGAAGCTGTGCATATTCGTCGTTTTGTGGTTGGGTTGTATGGGCGTAATAGTGCCGCAACAGTAGGGCGGAAACTGTCGTCTCTGAGAAGTTTCTTTAAGTTTTTGCTGCGGGAAAAGTTTATTTGTAATGATCCCATAATCGGGATTGCAGGCCCTAAAGTAGGAAAATATCTTCCTGTTTTTCTTACTGTTGATGAGGTGTTTTCTCTTTTGGAAGCTCCGAACAGGAAAGATCGTTTCAGGCTTCGTGATTGTGCAATTCTGGAGCTACTCTACTCCACAGGCCTTCGTGTTTCAGAACTGGTCTCGCGTGACATTTTGAACCTTGATTTTGAAACCGAAATGCTTAGGGTGAGGGGCAAAGGAAATAAGGAGAGGCTGGTACCGGTTGGCAGGCCTGCTCTTGAGGCCATTCGGGCCTGGTTGCCCTTGCGTGAACAACTTATTGCTGATCGTGCGCGTAGAGGGCGTGAGGTTGAAAAAAAGGCTCTATTTCTCAATGGCCGTGGAAGTCGTCTCACAAGTCGAAGTGTGGAACGACTGGTGAAAGCATATGGAGAGCGGGCAGGGATTCCCCAGATTGTGACTCCCCATGCGCTGCGCCATTCTTTCGCAACCCATCTCCTTGAAATGGGAGCTGATTTGCGATCAGTTCAGGAACTTTTGGGACATGCCAGTTTGTCAACAACGCAACGCTATACTCATTTAACCCTCGATCACTTGACGAAGGTGTATGATAAAGCCCACCCGAATGCGAAGTAATTCTGTAACTCAATACTCCCGGTATACAGACAGAATGTATGCCGGGTATTCAAATCCAAAATAAAAATAATATGAAAATACGTTCAACAACAATACTTGCCGTGCGCCATAATGGCCAGGTGGCAGTCGCAGGTGATGGCCAGGTTTCTCTGGGCAATACGGTGATGAAGCATAAGGCCAAAAAGGTGAGACGTCTGTATCATGGAAAGGTTATTACCGGTTTTGCCGGAGCCACCGCTGATGCCTTTACTCTTTTTGATCTGTTGGAACAAAAGCTGGAGCAGTATAACGGCAACCTGATGCGAGCAGCTGTTGAGCTTGCCAAAGAATGGCGAACAGATAAAATGCTGCGCAGGCTTGAAGCCATGCTGGTTGCTGTGGATGAGGATTATTCATTACTTCTCAGTGGCACAGGTGATGTAATTGAGGCGGATAATGGTGTGCTTGCCATTGGTTCCGGAGGGCCTTATGCTCAGGCTGCAGCTTTGGCACTGATTGAACATTCTCAGCTGGACGCAGAGGCAATATGTCGTGCTTCCATGACCATTGCCGCTGATATTTGTGTTTTTACCAACCATTCTACAGTAATAGAGAAGATATGATCCCCGTACAGTCCTTAACACCAAAAGATATTGTTGTAGAGCTTGATAAGTTTATTGTCGGACAGTCTGATGCCAAGCGTTCTGTTGCCATTGCTCTTAGAAATCGCTGGCGGCGGCGTCAGGTTCCCTCACCCCTGCGTGAGGAAATTGCACCCAAAAATATTATCATGATTGGGCCAACTGGAGTTGGTAAAACAGAAATTGCCAGGCGTTTGGCGACCCTTGCCCAGTCACCTTTCTTTAAGGTTGAGGCCTCAAAGTTTACAGAGGTGGGCTATGTTGGCCGGGATGTTGAGTCCATGATCCGTGACCTTGTCGAGATTGCCATTAATATGGTGAAAGAAGAGGAAAGAGAACGTCTTCAGGGGCTTGCTGAAGCGAATGCAGAAGAGCGGATTCTCGATGTTCTGCTTCCTCCCGTAAGTGTACCGCCACAAGGGGGGCAGGGGCCTGGTGGCGTGGATGCTTTTGTTGTGAAGGAGGAGGACGCTGCATTAAACCTGCCGGAACAAGTGAAAGTCGAAGATTCCACTCGCGAGAAATTCCGGGAAATGCTGCGACAAGGGAAACTTGATGACCGTGAGATAGAGCTTGATCTTGCCGAGTCCCGTTCCACACCTATGGTTGAAATCATGACAACTTCCGGTATGGAAGATATGCAGTCCAACCTGCAGGACGCCTTTAGTAAAATTTTCCCTAAAAAGAAGAAAAAGCGCAAGATAAAGATTCCGGATGCACTCAAAGGATTAACTCAGGAAGAAATGGAGCGCCTTATTGATATGGACAAGGTAACCAGCGAGGCACTCCTTCGTACTGAAGAGTCAGGTATTATTTTTCTTGATGAGATCGACAAGGTGGCTTCACGCAGTTCCGGAGGGCATGGTCCTGAAGTTTCAAGGGAAGGTGTTCAACGTGATTTGCTGCCCATTGTTGAAGGATCCACTGTGACTACTAAATACGGCATGGTGAAAACCGACCATATTCTTTTCATTGCCAGTGGTGCCTTTCATCTCTGCAAACCATCTGATCTTATCCCTGAACTCCAGGGACGCTTTCCCATTCGGGTTGAATTGACCTCTCTCGGGAAAGAAGAGTTTGTCCGTATTCTTACAGAACCGGAAAGTGCTCTTGTGAAACAGTATATCGCCATGATGGCCACTGAAAATGTGGAGCTTGTTTTTGAGCCGGAAGCCATTGACGAACTTGCGGCAATTGCAGTTGAAGTAAATGAAAAAACTGAGGAAATTGGAGCCAGACGTTTATATACGGTAATGGAACGTGTACTTGATGAGCTTTCTTTTGACGCAAGTGAACGTGGCGAAGAGCGTTTTGTGGTAACTGCTGATTATGTGAAGAAGCAACTTCAGGATGTAGTCGAAGATAGAGATCTCAGCAGATTTATCTTGTAAAAGAATTGTAAAATTCATAAAAGTCATGCAGAAGCTATTGTTTGCGTGGGATATGTAATTATTACCTTTAGGAATTAGAAGAATGCGCTATACAGATCCGGATTTAAAATACTGCCCTCAATGCGATGAAGAATACAGAGAAGAAATTATAACCTGTGTCTCCTGTGATATCGAACTTATCACCGGCAATGAAAAGCTTGTGATTGAAGAAGAGGCGGAAACAAAAAAGAGCTCGAGATCCATGGATATTTCAAGTGATGATGAGCTTGCCAATATACGAAAAGGCTCACTGGGAGACATGAAGCTGCTACAGAGTCTGCTGGCAAAGGAAAATATTCCTTCTGTGCTTGCTGGAGAAAAAGGAAGTTGCGGAAAAGGCTGCTGTGGGGGAGGGGAGCTTTATTTGCAGATAAAGATGGCAGATGGAAGCGCTGCACTGGAGGTTCTTGCCAACGACTTCAAACGAACCACGGCTCTTGATTCCCATGACTTAAGCAATGCCCATGCTGTCTTTGATACTGGTGCCGAAAAGTCAACCTGTCCGGCTTGTGGATGTACCTTTGCTACCAGCTCGTCAACCTGCCCGGATTGTGGCCTCTGCTTTTAGGCATAGGCATCCTTTAATTTTGTTGCTGCGTTGATTTCTGACCCCAGCGCTTACGTTTGTTACTGATGATGGTCTTCTTTTTGTAAGACAGAGCGTTGTACCCTAGTATTTCCTCAGTCTCATTGGTGAATTCCCGGCATGGGCGAACCGTAAGATCTTTCAAAATTTCGATATCCACCTCTCCCTGATTTGCAAAATGCATGGTCAGGAGCAGGGGGCAGTTGCCATGATATCGATATAATACCTGTTTGAGAGACTCAAGGCGTTTTCTACTTATTTTGTCACTGTTTATTTGGATTTTTATTGAATCTGTATGTGTTTCTCTGGCATCCGGTAGCAGTTCTATGGATTCAGCAATGATCTTTGGACCCCGCTCATCATTTTGAACAGTTCCCTGGACAATAATTGTCTCGTTTGAAGACAGAAGCTGGTAGCAACGACTAAAAGTATCCGGGAACACAATAACTTCCACTGAATGCAAGAGATCTTCAACGGTGATAAAAGCCATGGGATCGCCTTTTTTACTTTTGAGTTGCTTACAGGTGCGAATCAGGCCACCAATTCGTACAGGTTGGTCTTCGCCATATTCGGCAAGGCCTGCAATGTCAGTGTCGGTAATGGTTTTGATATCGTGAAGATCTTCATCGAGCGGATGGCCGGTGATATAAAAGCCAACAGTCTCTTTTTCTTTTGTCAGCCTCTCCCGTTCCTCCCATTCCGGAATATCGGGCAGGATAATCGCACTTTTGTCCGTGGTATCTGTTGCAGGAGAAAGAGCAAAGAGTGACATCTGACCACTTTGTTTGTCACGTTGAACTGCTTTTGCCTTGTCCATGGCCTGGTCAACGATGGCCATGAGTTGAGAACGTCTGCAACCAACCGAATCAAAGGAGCCTGATTTGATAAGGCTTTCAATTACCCGTGAATTGACTTTCCTGGAATCAACCCGATTGCAAAAGTCTTCAAGGGAACTGTATTTTCCATTTTCATCCCGTTCTTCAATGATAGATTGCAGCGCAGCTTTGCCAACATTCTTCACAGCTGCGAGACCAAAGCGGATACGATCATCGTGTACTGAAAAATCGATTATTGATTCATTGATGTCCGGCGGCAGCACTTCAAGGAAATGTTCCCTGCACTCATTGATATAAAGAACAATTTTGTCGGTGTTGTTCATATCACAGGAGAGAAGAGCTGCCATGAATTGCGAGGGGTAATGAGCTTTCAGGTAGGCAGTCTGGTAGGAAATAAGGGCGTAGGCTGCAGAATGGGATTTATTGAATCCATAACCGGCAAACTTGGCCATCAGATCAAAAACAGCTCCAGCCTTTTTCTCGTCAATTTCATTCTTTTTAGCCCCTGCCATGAACTTGACTTTTTCCGTGTCCATTACTTCAACGATTTTTTTACCCATGGCACGGCGCAGGATATCAGCATCACCAAGCGTATAGCTGGCTAGGATGTTTGCAATTTTCATTACCTGTTCCTGGTAGACAATCACTCCGTATGTCTCTTCAAGCACAGGTTTAAGCTGGGGCAGGGGATAGTTTGCGGTGGCACGGCCATGTTTTGTTTCCACAAAATCATTCACCATACCTGAATCCAGAGGTCCGGGGCGATAAAGGGCGACAAGGGCAATAAGATCACTGAACTGTTCCGGAGCCATATTGACCAGCAGTTCGCGCATGCCTGAACTTTCAAGCTGGAATACCCCAAGGGCATCACCGGAGCAGAGAAGCTCGAATGTTTTGATATCATCCATGGGAAGAGTATTGATATCAAGATCCGTACCTATATCAGCTTTGATATGTTTGAGGGCATTATCAATGACTGTGAGTGTCTTCAGGCCAAGGAAGTCGAACTTGATAAGCCCAGTCATTTCAGTATGTTTCATGTCATACTGGGTTAAGGTCTCACCTTCTTTTCCTTTGCAGGTGGGTAAATATTCTACCATGGGTTTAGGGGAAACCACCACACCGGCTGCATGGGTAGAGGTGTGGCGTGCAAGCCCTTCAAGGGTCTGGGCTACTTTAATCAACTCTGCAATGCGTGGATCCTTGTTTGCCGCATCTGCGATCCGTGGTTCCTCGTCAATGGCCTTATCGATGGTCATTTTCAGAGCATCAGGAATCAGCTTGGCAATTTTGTCCACTTCACTGAAGGGAATGTCCAGCGCTCTGCCAACATCACGGATAGCACCTTTTGCCTTCATGGAACCATAGGTGATAATCTGGGCTACATGGGCAGCACCGCCATATTTCCGGCGTACATAGTCAATCACCTCTCCGCGTCGATCCTGACAAAAATCAATATCAAAGTCAGGCATACTCACGCGCTCAGGGTTGAGAAAACGTTCAAAGATGAGTCCGTAGGGAATAGGGTCAATATTGGTAATACGCATGGCAAATGCGGCTAGACTGCCGGCACCTGAGCCACGACCGGGCCCAACAGGGATGTCATGATCAATGGCCCAGTTGATAAAGTCTGCGACAATGAGAAAGTAACCCGGAAATCCCATGGAGTTAATAATACCTATCTCAAATTCAAGACGTTTTTTGTACTGTACTTCTACTTCTTTGTTAAATGTTCCTGCCTTGCGCATGGATTCAAAACGATCCTTGAGTCCATCCCAGCAGGCGTCTACAAACATGGTTTCAAGGGTCTGACCTTCAGGGACAGGGAATTCAGGAAAGTGATAATCACCAAGATCAATCTCAAGGTTACAACGCTCAGCAACTTCCACTGTATTGGCAATGGCTTCAGGGTGATCCTTGAAGCTCTCTTTCATCTCCTCAGGGGATTTGAAGTAGAAGGTATCAGAGGAAAAGCGAAAATGCTTGGGATCAGTAATGGTTTTTCCGGTCTGGATGCAGAGCAGAACTTCATGTGCATGGGCATCTTCCTGATTCAGATAGTGGCAGTCATTGGTGGCAACCAATTTGATACCAAGCTTTGAGGCAATTTTTAGAAGGCCGTCATTCGCGGTTTTCTGCTCAGGAATGGAGTTTTTTTGGATCTCCAGGTAAAACCTGTCACCAAAGATGTTCTGTAATTGTTCGGCTTTTTTTTCAGCAGCATCAATTCCTTTATGGACAATGAGCCAGGGAACTTCTCCGTGCAGACAGGCGCTGAGACAGATTAAGCCCTCATTATGTGATTCCAGTACCTCCATGTCGATGCGCGGTTTTGAATAAAAGCCTTCAAACTGGGCAATACCGGCGAGCCTCATAAGGTTCTGATAACCGGTATAGTTCATGGCAAGCAGAACAAGATGGTAGGCTTTTGTGGGGGCGCTGGCGTCGCGATCTGAACGTTTACCGGGTGCAATATAAAATTCGCAACCCACAATGGGTTTTATGCCTTTGGCTTTGGCTTTCAGGTAAAACTCAAGAGAGCCGTACATGGCACCATGGTCGGTCACAGCTACGGAGTCCATTCCATATTCTTTGCATTTGGCAAGAAGATCAGGAATACGAATGGCTCCGTCAAGAAGACTATACTGGGAGTGAAGATGAAGGTGAGTGAAAGCAGCGCTCATAATTTACTGTAACCCCTTTGTTCCTTCCTGAAGGGTATTGTCAAGAATAGTACCATCAAGATCAGCATCAGTGAAATCTGCTTGAATCAGGTTTGACCCAGTGAGGTCGGCCCCTGAAAGATTGGCATCTTTGAGGTTGGCACCAGGCAGGTTTGTGCTGAGAAGTACAGCACCGGCAAGATTTGCTCCTTCAAGATTGGCGCGTCGTAGATTGGCACGGCTGAGATCAGCACCCGTAAGATTTGCTCCTTTAAGGTTGGCTCCAATGAGGTTTGCATTACGGAGATCAGCCTCTTCAAAGTTACAGTCAGGACAGTTTTGAGCCATGCTTTTGACCGTATGTTTGATTTCTTCCTGTGAGGCGCCGGGGCCGCTGTTTGCGCCGACTGGAGCAACTGCTGCAGTACTTGTTGCTGGTGTGGGAGGTGGACTGTTTGAGGACTGTTCTTTACTTAAGCTGGAACGAACAAAGGTGGATTTTTTATCTTTTTTGGTCTTGATTTTAATTCTCTGAGAATTTCCAGATGATGCAGTCACACTATAGGCAAGTGAACCATTGTTCGTAAAAAAAAGATATTGATTTTGTTTGTCGTCTTTGTAGGCAGAATAGCAAATTGTATCACCATAATACCAGACATTATATTTGATGCAGAGTTCACCGTTACTTTTGATATCCCACTTGCCATAATCAAGGTTATTATCGAAAATAGATTTGGCTGATAATGAGCCGTCCTGGCTGAAGAAAACATGGGAATCAAAATCTGAGCTGACAAGGTGGAGATTGTTTTCAGAGACCAGGTTAAAGACCTCCTGAGCGTCCAGGACAGTTGCCCCTTGTTTAACGGCATTATTCACTGTTGAGGCAGCACATCCTGTAAGGATGAGGAAAACAAGAGTGCATAATAATTTGGATAGGTGACGATTCAAAATCTTTCTCCTGTACGGAATGGTTTGTCTGAAGGTGCTACAGAGTGAGAGAAGAAAATATCACTCTCATCCAGACAATGTACATCGAAAGATTAAAATTAACAAGTTCGTAAAAAGGTCTCTGCTCCGTCATTCCCGCGAAGGCGGGAATCCAGAACGCATTGAAATGACTAGATTCCCGCCTTCGCGGGAATGACGAAATAACTTCGAGGGAATGACGGAATAACTTCGCGGGGATGACGGGATAAAAGAATTTTGAGTTTTTACCCTGAAAGGCATAAATACGACGCCATCAGAATTAACAAGCCCAAAATATGGAATAATGTGGGACTAAAAAATCAGGCTGTAATATTAAAACGTTCCTTGAGTTTTTGGTATGAGACCAGTGTCTCCTGACGATCTGATGGTGTTACAAAGGATTCCAGTTTGGTTTTGAGAATAATAGGATTGAGTTCAGAATCTATGGCTATGACTCCTTCCATGATTATTTTTTGTAATAACAGCTCCTGATTGGTACGTTCCCGCAGAAAAGCGGCAAATGGCAGAAAAAAGAAATTGGCACAGACAATTCCATAGAGCGTTGAAGTAAGTGCAATGGGCACTGCTTTTAATATAATGGATGTATCCCCAATACCACCAAGCATGGAAATCAGCCCAACCACACTTCCGGTAATACCAAATGCCGGAAAATAATCGGCCATGGTACGGAGAACACGTTCTGAATCTTCCCGTCTCATTTTGAAGAAATATATTTCAGTATTCAGAATATCTCTAATTTGATCTACTTTATAGCCATCAACAAGGCATCCCAAAGCCCTTCTGAGAAAGAGGATGGATGTTTCGTTTTCTTCTTCCTGGAGCGATAGGATTCCCTCTATCCTTGATTTAATGGAAAGATCAATGAGTATCTGAACAATTTCGGTTTCTTTTTTGATTTTTTTTCGGTAATTTGCACGTAGTACTTTGAAAACTATTGATAACTGTTCAGTCTTAAAGCTGAGCAGAGCTGCACCCATTGTTCCGCCAAAGACAATGAGTAAGCCTGAAATATTAAAATAAAGGCTGAGATTGCCGTTTATGAAAAAACCAAAACAAAAAATAAATATACAAAAAAAGAGACCAATAAAGTTTTTAATTTTCATGAGCGTAGCACTCTTATAAAAGGTTTTCAGAAGTGACTTTAACTGCCGGGGGTAAACGTTTGGAGATAATAATTTCCACCCTTCTGTTTGCTGCCCGATTCAGCACATTTGTGTTTGGTTTTCGTGGCCGGTTTGATCCGAAGCCGGAAACTATAAATTGCTGTGGGTTCATTCCTGTTTCGTCAATGAGAAATCGTGCAACACTGCTTGCTCGAACCACAGAGAGTTCCCAATTCGTGGCAAAACGGGAAGAATGCATGGGCTGATTATCTGTATGGCCGATAACGTTAATCATATAAGGTGTGTGCTTAATAACAGCAGCCACTTCCATGAGTGATTTTCTTGCCCTGTTTGAAAGATCTGCCTGACCGGTATAAAAGAGCAGGTCTCCGGTGAGGATGATGCGCATGGTTTTGTCAGGAATCAGGTCAATGGAAGCAAATTTTTCAAGGTTTCCGTCAGAAAGCAGCTGTCGGCTGATGTCATACATTTCGCTGAACTTGTCAGTCTGCTGAATTACCGGAGGAATCTGGTCAGACGTAGAAAGGGGGGCTGGCTCAATTATATCTTCTACAATTGAAATATCAGACTGTTCGTCTGCGGAAAAATTCGGATCCGGATCCTTGGTTTCGCTTGTTTTTGTTTCTGCAGAGGGCTCAACAAAGATAACATTACCACGAAATATATCGTCGATATTCAGTTCTTCAATATCGATTCTTTCAACTTTGCTAATTGTTTCAGAACGAATAGGGGTTTTGGGGGCTAATGGAACTATTGGGATGATAATCGTATTATCAGCTAATATATCAAGGGCATCAGCGGTGCTTCCTCCTATGATTTCCGGCTTGTCACTTACCAGAAACTTTTCATGAGATGCTTGATAAACAAACATTGAAAGGAAGAGAATAAACATGGTCATCATAAGATCCGACCAGGGCACAGACCAGTGAACAGGTTTGGGTTGCCGTGATCTATAAAACGAATCTTCTATAACAAAACTGTTCAAGGAAAAGGGTTTTTCCGTAGGAGGTGGTGGTGTGAAGAGCGCAGGTTCTACATCAGCCGTCACAGGTTCATGCTCGATTGAAGGATCGTCTATGGGGATGTCTTGCTGCTCGCTCATCTGGGAGGGTATTATGTGAAATTTTAATTTAATCTGTTTCTTCTTTCTTTCATATCGGAAGAATAGCTAAAAATCAAAAGGAATTTTTGTAATTATAGCGCCAACGTCTAAACGAACGAAACTGGAGCACTGCTAAACAGTTACGAGTTTTTTTTATGTATCAGATCATTTGGGAGGAGTTTTGGAAGATTTTTTGCTTAAGGTTGAAAATTTTCCAAATGGCGTAAAATCTCCATCATGAATTTGTTTTAAGAGTTGCTGCGGTTTGTCGATGAATTGCTGGATATCTTCACGGTGTTCAAAGGAATCATCATTAAAATCTGCAAGAAGGTTATGATGTTTCCATCTTGCAAGGTAATATTTTATGATTTTAGATAGTCTTGAGTATATTGTCTCCTCTGGCCAGGGATCGGTAAATGAAGACTGTTTAAGTTTTGTCCCATCCAGTGTTTGCGTTTCATAAAATTTATCCAGAAACATGAGTTCTGCAGGCATTTTTGCCTTTATTCCAATTTGCAGAAGGATTTTCAGGAGAAGCTTCAGCGCATTTGCTCCAAAGTTTGCAACCCGAAGGGGCAGAAAGATTTTTTTGGGTCTGTTGACACCAAGGAAATTTTTAATGGTCTTGATCAGAGCCACAAGTTCAACTGGTTCCGGATCAACAAAATTATAAAACTGACCGGAATATTCGGCACGGTTCTGCAAAGCATGGTGTACGAAAAGAGGCACTTTCCTGGCATTGGAATAGGAATGACGTACTCCTTTTGCTGTAAGAAATATCGGCATTGCCTGATCAGCTATAGAAAAAAGCAGTCTGTGGAATCCTTGGATTTTATGGTCATGTTTGCCATAGACGATCGCCAGCCTGACGACTGTGAAATCAAGGCCCTGATGTTCGTGCATGTGGCGGAGCGTCAACTCACTCATGAGTTTTGATTTGGCATAGCTGGAAAGACCTGCTTCCAGGCTGAGATGCTGCTCTTCCAGAAGGTGGTTTCCTGGGGGGAAAACAGCCGCTGAGCTGACAAAAATATATGGGATATTTAGTTTGAGGGCTACTTTTGCAAGATTGATGCAGCCGATATAATTGATTGTATAGGCAAGTTGCGGGTCACTGTCAATGGCTGCAATGGCAGAGTTTATGATGAAATCCGGCTTCCAGTAACTGGCATATTTCTCAACGTCCTCTGCACTTGCCAGGCTCATTTTTTTCGAGTTTGGCGAGAGAATTTCAATGTTATCTCCACAGCATTTATTGAAGTGATGAACCAGAGCTCCACCAATAAGTCCGGAACCACCGACAATGATGCCACGCGTTTTTTGTACTTGTTGTGTCATTTACAGTTAGTGTCGTTAGTTTAGGTGGTTTTATGATTGTGTATTTTTTTCTTTTATATCAAACGTACCTGTCAAAAACAAGCTGACATCTTTTGTTAAGGTATGATAACCTATACAGCTTATTTCGCCTCCAGGAAATGTCGCATATCATACTTTACAAAGGAAATTTATGAAAAATTTGTTTGTTATAGTTTGCGTTCTGGTTTTTGTTACCCAGGCTTTGGCCATGGATAAACCAGAATCTGCAATCAATTGTCATTGTTTTCAGGAACGATCCTTTGACCCCCAGAAAAAATTCGCTGCAGACAAGTATCTTCTTACAACAAGTTTCAACTCTTTTATTGCAGCAAACTTTCATATTTCAAAGGGCCAGATTGTTATGATGAAAATGAAAGGGGG
>JAOZQU010000034.1:0-6112 GCA_029932055.1 Desulfocapsa sp. | reverse complement strand
ATATCGGATATGGACATTGCCATGTTGCGTAAAAAAGGAGCAAACGGGCGTGAGATCACTCTTGTTTATCTCCTTGAACGATACGGGAAAAGCGAAAAAACAGCTTCTGTTATTTATACAATGCATAGTAAAGAACAGAAGAGTTGGGGGGAAATCGCGGCATTTTTTGGTTTAACCCCAAAGGAGACAGGGAAACTTTTACAGGAGCAGGGCTGAAATTATATCATATCCAACAACCTTGTTTCATCGAGATATTGTAGAGCCTGCCACATATCATCCTCGCTATGGGGTTCCAGAGTAACAAGCGGGTGTAGATTGTTTGCCGCAAGGAACCCAAAGAGACCCGAAAAATCAAATGCCCCAAGCCCTAGCCCAAGATGTTGATCCCCGGTACCATTATTATCATGGAGATGAAGCTGGCCAAGCCAGGGAGAAAGTCTGGGTAACCAATCCTGCCATGGTGTTTTCGCAAAACTCATAAGGTGCCCCACATCCAGACAGAAGCGGGCACTGGTTGAATCGATTTCTGATAGAATTGCCTCGTGAGCATCTGGACTGTTTTCGTAAGTATTCTCCAACATGAGTATGCTACCGGATTTTGCTGCAACCTGAGTTAGTTCCCTCCAGGTTGCAAGCGCTGATTCCTTCCACTCCACCATTTTATAACCCTGTTTGTTCTCCTCAAAGTTCATATGGCAGACAATTGATTTTGGCTGAAAAATTTCAATGAGGCTAAATGCCTTGCGCAGTTTATTGCGGCTGGCTTTGAGGATTTCAGGATCAAGGCCACCAGGAGCAAGATCAAAGAAGGGGGCATGCAGGGTACAGGAAAGCTTGTTGTCCCGTAGGATTTTAGCAATTTTCCTGAACTCCTCTTCCGGCTCTTCATACAAACAAAGACCTTCCAAACCAATTTCAGGTTGAATTCCATGGCTGAGAAAAAGATCAAGGTAACGTTCTTTTAAGTCATACCAGGGCGCATTAACAAAACAGCGGGATGTTATGTGTTGATAGTTGGATTTGCTCATAGTGTAGTTAGTTTAATCGGATCAGACAGTTATTTCCAGAGGTATAGCAGGCTGGCATCTGAAAATTTTTATATCTGTATTCTTTTGGGTTGGATCTAAAGCTAAAGATGAAAATGTATAAAATATCGCCGGAATGGCTCAGGGCGGATTCAGGGGAGGTATGTTGGTTTTCAAAAATTGGTCTTCAAACCGGAGATGTATAGGAGGAATGTAGTATTTTAGGATTATGTGAAATTGCAGAGATTTCCACTGGCCATAAACGGTGAAGGGCAGAACCAGAAAAGGCAGAATCAAATGAATGACTCTGCCCTCGGAAGAGAAGAAGCTTTTAGTGGTGCGATATGCCTATTAATTACATTCCCCAAGACGTCTGCCGATCATTGTATTTTTAATCTGCATGTTGCCCCCCCCTGTAATGGTCATATTCATGACACCATTCATGCTATTGCCATTGTAGGTCACAGATCCCGTACCTTCCATTCCACCACCTTGACCGCCGCATGAGATTTTCCACGATACGGTATTGCCATTGTAAACAATGTCAGTCACCTGACACTCCTGGTTTGCATCTTGACTCATGGGAACCATATCATCAGCAGTGATACACTGAACATGAGACACAGATTGTGACGGCATTCCCGCCATTTCTGTCTGGGTGGTGATTTCCCATTTTCCCGGATTCATATGAATACCAGCACAAACCATAGAAAATGATACAATCATAAAGCTAACAAGTGTGATCATAAATAGTTTTCGTAGCATTTTTATCTCTTCCTTTTTGTTATAAATTGAACATTTCATGTCTTGGCTGAACCCGTATTGCAAATTAGCTTTCAATGGTACCGAACCCAACAAGAACCAGAAATACACCCAGTAATATCAATGCAATACCTACTAATGACAGTGCTAGCGTATTGATCATAAATGATTGGGATGTCAGATGTTTTGCATCCCGTGAGACAAACAACGGAGAGCGTTTGTCTTTTTTAACAATCTTTACAAATGAACCGTTCTCGTCTCTGACGGCACTCCCCATGACGAAGACATAATCTCCTGGTTGTATCCAGTGCTCATAGTATTTACGAACAGCCTGTTTTTCCTCGGAAGATTCTGGCTCCAACTCGACCAGGTCATCTGGGATGTCCAATGGTTCATCCAATGATTCAATTTTTCGAAAAAAAGGTTTTTTTGTTCCCTCGGGATATTTTTCCCGATCTCTTTCTTTAAGCTCCTGGATACGGTTAACCAGACCAGCCTTTTTACCACTTTGAGATTTCAGTACACGATAGTGGGGATACCCAAGAACTTCTCCACCTTCCCCTGATATTTTCACATCACCAGTGCGGTCTCTCAGATAAAATGGACAGGTCTGTTCTCCAGACGTCAGGCTCTGTTCATAGAAACAACCGGGTTGATTCCGACGGCGATGGCGTTCGCTGGCAGCATATTTGTACCAGGTGGCAACTGTTTTCGTATAGGGGGTTTTCAATGGCGTACGACAAAGCACTTTTCCACCGGTGAGGACTAAACCCGGCTTGAGATCTGCAATAGGGGTCATGCTCAATTCAGTGGCTTGGCGTTTGAAAACCAGTGCCTCTTTTGCCCTTCGGAGAACAATTACAGCGCCACCGCAAATACCTATACCGAACACAAGTGCAATAAGATTCATACGATTTTAACCTTCCTGTTTGTAAGATTATTTACATGCATCCAATTCACACATTTCTCTAATATCTTTCTTTTTGATTTGTATACACAACTCACAATCCTTGTTTTTAATAGCCAGTTGGTAATAACAGTGCCCATGGACACCATCTGCTTTGGGCCAGTACTTCATGATATTTTCGCAAAGAGCCGGATCACCAATTTTTTCAACTTCTTCCTGGTAACACCACGGGGCCGGAGTATCCATCTGCGATATACACTTCTCATAAAAAGGATCCTCTTTGGCAAAAAGCACTATAGTCAGGAAAAGAGTCAACACCATTGAGGCAACCAGACAAATCCATGTGGGATTCACAAAAAAAGAAATCAGCTGGCTTCTTTTTAAACCATTTTTAAAAGCAAAGGTCTGTAACAACTGCTGCTTTTGCATGGTATTCCTTTATTTAGTCTTATCTAAAAAATAGTATTAAACACTATTTTTATAGCCGTATTTAAATCCCAGCATGTTATGACTTGGTTTTATTCCAGAAAAGTCTAGGCTCAAGATAAAAATGATCGAAGCCAAAGCGCTGCGCCAATAATATAGCATGACCGTCCCCGTTATTATTTGACCAATGGTGGTTGTACCAACTTGTATTTGACTCCACCTGTTTTCCCGATTTTAATTTCACAGGTTTTAATCTGTTGGTCAGGGAGAAATTCCCATGTCTTTGTTTCCCGGTTTGCAATCTGTATTTTTTCTTCAAATACCTTATCTGCGTAATCCTGTTGAAAACAAAGCAGGGAAACCTCAGAGCTTGGACTCTCTTGACAATCGCCTGTAATTGTAACAATGAGCTTTCTGGCAGGAGTAACAACCATCCCCATCGACTGCCATCCCTTTGCCGTAAGATATCCATCCTGAAGTTTATAGCGGTCAAAGGAGAACGGGTCTCTTTCATTGACCAGGTTGGCATAAATCATTCCCTCATCAACCCGAATGAACACCCATTCGGTCTGTTTGTTTTTTTTGATGGTCACTTCTCTTTTCTGTCCTTTTTTGGTCATGGAAATGTGACCAGTTTTGACTGGAGTTTGTGTATCTCCCAGGCGAAATGTTGTATACGTACAGCTGGATGCCGTATCGTTCCGATTGTAAAAAACGATTTTCACAGGTCTTTGGGGATCAACCTTCACCTGAAGTTCCCCGCCCGCACCGATGCGTCGCCCCCAGGGGGCCTCGCCTTTTACGACTTCCGCAACAGTCTGCAATGACCCTGCTGTTTTTTTTCTGACTTTGGCCGGGGCTTCTGCTTTGGCATATCCCCGAGGGACGGAAAATAATGCTGCCTCTATGGGTTCTTCTGAGATATCGCTCAGTTCCAATTTGGTGTCGCCGATATTGCTCTTCACCTGGATGGCACCGTCATCTCGACCACTGACGATATGGGCTTTGACGGGAAAGTTGTCAAGATCCGGGGCAAACCACACGTCGGCCAGCTTGAAGTCTTGATCATAGAATCCATAATGATCGCAAGCATAGCCAGCTATCATTTCGGTTCCGATTTTCTTTTTTTCGACGGTATTTCCGAGAACTTCGAGGGTTTGAAACGGATCTACCAGAAAGGCGGAAATACTGAAATTTTCGATTTCCTGATAGGTAGTTGTGTGGGGGGGCAGGACAATGGTCTTGTGGTTTTGGCGATCTACAATAACAATAAGATTGTTTTCTTCATTCATCCCCTGGGGATGAAGCGTCATCCGATAGCGATCCTTGGACACAAGGATTTCACCGGATAATTTTTGATTCAACATCTCTCGTGAGATGTTTGCAGTAAAATCCGTGGCCCATACTGACAGGTGGAAAGAAAGTGTTAGCAAGATAACTAAAACACCACAGATACCCGTTGGAATCAGCCTTAGTGTGACACGCCACATTTTAAAGTCCTCCATATCAATTACTTTATCAACAACATAGTTAAGTAAGATGGCAGGTTTGACTTTATCTATTAATGCATAATATTCACATACCACATGGAAATTATTCACGCATCGGTATAAACACCCATTTTAGGATATAAATCTACAGCGCTACGCTGTGGTGTTTTGGTGGGCGGGTACTGTATTAAAAACACAGAAAGAAGCCAGTAGCAAGGTTAAGAAGGAGAGAAAATGATGGTGCCTATGATGTTTCCAGAATCTTTACATATCAGCACAATATACGTAACAAATTTCCGTTCAGTCAAAGTTAACATATTTCACTACACTTGACTCCAATTCAGAGTACAAGTCCACAATTAAGGGTGATAGCTTGATCCGACCCCGTGTTATGGGGGGGTGTGGGTGTTATCCGTGTTACCTGTTTTAACGAATATTCCTGTAACCAGTCCATATAGGCGACATGATCTTCCTCAGATACAAAACAAGCCTGACGATTATTGCCACGCTGAATGATGTGAACCGGAATACCTACAGGAGTAATTCTTGGTAGTCGTGCCATGTGTTTTTGATGTATTGGTTTAGCGATTAATTTTATGATAACAACACACAATTTTTCCTGCTTTTAAATACAATTTTAACTTTACTCTGACCCATTGTCCGTTGTGGGGGCTGGGGGAGGAAATCCCCTGGCTACCCGATTAGCGGATTTTTCTTATAAATCAAGCAATTTTGCTCCATGTACAACACGGAGAATATACACTGAATTCTTAACAATTTTATATACAGCACGATATTTCTTATGGATTAGATGCCTGTAATTGGTACCGAAATAATTATTCTCGGGGATATAGGGACAACGTTCTGGAAATGTGTCCAGGCTATATAATTTTTCTTCCAGTTCCAGTATGAATTTTTTTGCATTATTAACGTTGTCGCAAGCAATGTAGAAGAAAATATGCTCAAGGTCGTTCTGGGCACTTTGCGTGATATAAACGCTAAATTTCTTTGGCACGTTTGAATTCCTTGAAAAAATCTTTTGTTGCCGTATAACGACCTTCTTTTATGTCTTCCTCTGCTGGTGCTAATAACTTGAGCAGATTAAAGGCATTAGTTATTTTCTCGTATTCTTTTGCATCCACAATGACTGCTTCTGCTTTACCGTTAACGGTTAAAATTACAGGGCGTTTTGTTTTATGAATTTGTTTTAGAACGGCACTTGTATTCCGTTTGAGGTCAGTAATTGAACGAATATCTTCTGTTATGCTGATAGGCACTGGATTACCTCTATATGTTTTTTCTGAGTATTATATGATACTATATTGTATGCGAATATGGTGTTTAGGGCAAGTGGTTTGTTTTGCCGACCGGATAGGTCAGGAGCCTTGCGGCTCCCTTCCCTCCTAAGAACCGTGCGTGATAGTTTCCCATCACACGGCTCAAGCAACTCAAAGGTTCCCCTTAGTGGGGTTCCCGTAGCTAGATTTACAGTTACTTCACGA
>JAOZQU010000033.1 GCA_029932055.1 Desulfocapsa sp. | reverse complement strand
GATAGCTTGACAGCATAGCATGTATGCTTATCATTTTGGCCGACTTGAGGTAAAAAAGCAACGAAATAGGGGTGAAATAGACCCTTTAAGAATTTGTGCGAGGAGAATATAAAATGACTGATCAGGCAACTACCCATGAGTTTCAGGCAGAAACCAAGAAACTTTTAGATATCGTAATTAATTCGCTCTACACCGAGCGTGATATTTTTATTCGTGAACTTATTTCCAATAGCTCCGATGCGCTTGAAAAGATGCGCCATGAGAGCTTAACCCAAGATAATATCTTTGATGATCATGTGCCCCTTGAGGTGACCATTGATCTTGATGAAAAAAAGTATACTATGACCATTACCGATACTGGTGTTGGCATGACGCGTGCGGAGCTTGAGACCAACCTTGGTACCATTGCTCATTCCGGTTCTGGAAATTTTGTTGCAGAGCTTGCTGAAGCAGCACGTAAAGATGTGAGCCTGATTGGCCAGTTTGGTGTTGGTTTTTATGCAGCATTCATGGCAGGCAGCAAGGTTACAGTGCAGAGTCGTTCCTGGGATGGTTCTGAAGGAAACGAGTGGATCTCTGATGGAAGCGGCAGCTTTACCATCTCCGAATGTCCAGGTCTCCATCGTGGCACCAGGATTGTTATTGATCTCAAAGATGATGCACACGATTATGCCCAAAAGTGGAAAGTTGAAAGTATCATCAAACAGTACTCTACCTTTGTTCCTTTTCCCATCAAGCTTGAAGGGGATACTGTGAACACTGTGCAGGCCATTTGGACCAGAACGAAAAACGAGATTACCGACGAAGAATATAATGATTTCTATAAATTTGTCGGCAATGCTTCCGATGAGCCCCACTATCGTCTCCATTTTTCTGTTGATGCACCACTAGCCATTAATGCGGTACTTTTTGCACCCAAAGAAAATTTTGAGTCCATGGGCTTTGGCCGTGTTGACCCTGGTGTAAATCTCTACTGTCAACGTGTACTCATTGATCAGCATTCTGAAAACATTCTTCCTGAATGGCTGCGTTTCTTAAAAGGTGTGGTGGACAGTGAAGATCTGCCCCTTAATATTTCCCGTCAGGCCCTGCAGGACAATGCGTTGGTGATGAAGCTTCGCAAAGTGATCACCAAGCGTTTCCTCAAATTTCTGGCAGAAGAGGCAAAACGCGATTCCGATTACTATCTTGATTTCTGGAATACCTTTGGCATCTATCTTAAAGAGGGCGTGACCTCGGATTATGAGTTTCAGAAAGAACTGGCGCAACTGGTTCGTTTTGAGTCCTCCCGTTCAGAAGACGGCAAACCAACGTCGCTTGCCGATTATGTTGAGCGCATGGGAGAAGGGCAGGAAGAAATTTATTACATTAATGGCCCCAACCGTGCTGCCATTGAGGCTGGCCCTTATGTGGAGATGTTTAATAAAAAGGACATTGAAATTATTTACACCATGGAGCCCATTGATGACTTTGTCCTCAATCATTTAGGTGAGTTTGATGGCAAGAAACTGGTTTCTGCTGATCGTGCTGATCTTGACCTGTCAAAGAGTGGTGATGCGGAAGCTGATGAGGATAAAAGCAAAAAATTAAGCAGCGAAGCAAGTAGTGAACTTGTGACCTGGCTGAAAAAGATCCTTGATGATAAGGTTGCTGATGTTATCGAGTCTAAACGTCTTGTGGATTCTCCTGCAATGATTGTGAATCCTGATGGCTATATGACTTCTTCCATGGAACGGATTATGGCTGCGAGCCGTATGGAAAAAGGTCTTGCTCCTGAGGCGAGTAAAAAGAACCTTGAGATCAACCTTGCAAGTCCTCTGATTAAACAACTTGCAGATCTTGTAAAAAGTGATGAGAGTTTTGCAACGGACGTGGCAGCACAGATTTATGATAATGCAATGATTCAGGCAGGTCTTGTGGTGGATCCCATGGTGATGGTTGAGAGAAACTACAAAATTCTTAATAAGGCTGTCGGAGCCTGATTCACTTATATATTGAAAAAAGCAAGTCTACACGCTATAGAACGGTTGAAAATGGTAATTGTACGGCTTTTTCAATCGTTCTTTTTTTTGCGGGAGATTTTTATGCTAACCCCCTTTCGTTCTCTTTTTATTTTGATAACCCTGTTATGTCTGGCTTTGTGTGCAGGTGGTTGTGCCAAAGCTCCAGTTCGTTATCTGGTAGCTGATGCATGCATGGTAAATCCTGGCCAGACCAGCCGTCAGGAGATTCTCAAGCTTATGGGAGAGCCCGATTCCAAACGGATGCTCAGCTCAACCACAGAAGAATGGGTCTATTATGAGGAAAAAAAATCTTCCTTACAGAGTGTTCCTCTTGTGGGCGATGCTTTTGATCCGAGCGGGTACCATATGATAGTTGTTACTCTGTCAGGCGATACGGTCTTAACATGCTGCTACAGCGGGTACGAAGATGATGAGTTTGACTGGAAAGATGATTATTCCTGGCAAGAGATTGAGAAGTGACTGATCGCTTTGCCACAGTGCGCGAACGAATGGTGCAGGAACAGCTTGTGCGCCGCGGCATCACTGATCTCGGAATTCTGAAAACCATGGCAGAGGTGCCAAGGCACCTGTTTGTTGATGATGCCATGCAGGCAAAGGCCTATGGTGATTATCCCCTGCCCATTGCTGGTGATCAGACTATTTCCCAACCTTATATTGTGGCTGTTATGACGCAGGCTCTGCAGTTACAGGGAACTGAAAAGGTGCTTGAAATCGGCACTGGATCCGGTTACCAGGCTGCAGTGCTTTCCAGGCTTTGTGACCAGGTGTATACCGTTGAACGGATTAATACGCTTCTTGCAGGAGCCCGCAAAGTTTTTGATCAGCTGCATTACTATAATATCCTTGCCCGGCTTGATGATGGAACACTTGGCTGGAGCGAGCATGCTCCCTATGATGTTATTATTGTTACAGCTGCCGGTCCGGAAATTCCCGAACCATTGATTGAGCAACTCGCTGATCCAGGCCGAATGGTGATTCCCGTTGGTGATCGCAATGTGCAGCAACTGCAGTATTTGACGAAGAAAGATGGGGAGATTACGGTAAATCGTCTGGAAAGTGTACGTTTTGTAAGTCTCATAGGAGAGCATGGCTGGAATAATGACTGAAGAAGTTCCCAAAAAGAGTGGCCTGATTCGCCGTCTCTATGACTGGATGTTGCACTGGGCAGACAGTAAATATGGTTTGCCGGCTCTTGTTGTCCTCTCTTTTGCCGAATCAAGTTTTTTCCCGATACCGCCTGACGTTCTGCTCATCGCTTTGGTTCTGGGGGCAACCAGTCGCTGGTATAAGTATGCCTTCTGGTGTACTCTGGCCTCTGTGGCTGGAGGCCTGGCCGGGTATGGAATCGGTGTTTTTGCCTGGGATACTGCGGGACGTTGGATTGTTGAGAATGTGGCCCATATGTCTCTTGTTGAAGTTGATGGCCGGCTCGATATTGCACTACCATCATATCTTATCTCAAGTATGGGCAGTTCGCTCGGTGGGGAATACCTGTTTCAGGTCTATGATTACTGGAATGCCTGGATTGTTTTTATTTTTGGATTAACCCCTCTGCCTTACAAGTTGACCACCATTACTGCCGGTGTTGCACACGTTAATTTACCTGTTTTTCTGGTGGCTTCTCTGGTTGCCAGAGCCAGCCGTTTTTTTGTCGTTGCCTGGCTTATTCATAAATGGGGCGAGCCTGCCAAGCAGTTTATAGACCGTTATTTTAATTATCTCTGTATTGCCTTTGTTCTTCTTCTGGTTGGCGGTTTTGCTCTTTTGAAGCTGTTTTTTTAACTTAATGTCATCACGGCAAGTTTACGAACTTCTGCCATGCATTCTTCCAGATCAAAGGAGAGAAGTTTTCGGTCTCGGAGTACGATTCTGCCATTTATAATAACCGTTTCAACGTCTGCACCACTTGCATTGTAGACCAGAAAGTCGCTGTTATAGAAGGGTTGCAGGTGAGGTTGATTCATGTCTATCAGGATGATATCCGCCTTGAACCCGGCAGTGATTTCTCCAACATGTGAGAGACCAAGGATTTTTGCGTTGTTTCTGGTTGCTGCTGCAAGCACACGTTTTGCGGGCATGGCTGTGGCATCAAGTGTTCGCAGCTTTTGGCTTTTCGCAAGAATATCCATTTCCCGGAAGATATCCAGGCTGTTGTTACTGGCACTGCCATCAGTTCCAAGCCCTACCTGGATTCCCATCTCATCCATTTTTGCTGTTTCTGCAATACCCGAGGCCAGTTTGAAATGGCTTTGCGGACAAACCACAACCCCTGCCTTACTTTCGTGAATGATTTCTCGGTCTTCATCATCAAGCCATACGCAGTGAATGAGAATACTATTCTTATCAAGTAAATTAAGGGCTGCAAGGTGCCGGATGGGGCTTGTTCCCCGAGGATCCATGAGTATTTGCTGCTCATGCCTGCTTTCTGCAATGTGAATAAAGAAAGGCGCGTTATATCTGGTCGCAAGTGCCTTGGCACGTTGCAGGGTGTCAGGTGAACAGGTGTAGGGGGAATGGGCAAAGATGCCAGGTATGATTCGATCATCCTTTCCCTGCCAGGTTGTAAAAAACGTTTCCACAGCATCAATATTTGTTTCAGGATCTGGTACACCCGGTGCCGGAAAATCAATGACTGCCTGCGCTGGAATTGCCCGCATACCCGACTCAAGTAGCGCGCGCGCTGCCTGATTTTCATGGAAATAGCCGTCTGCCACCGTAGTTGTGCCCGAGAGGATCATTTCAGCCGCAGCAAGTTTTGTGCACCAATAGACCATCTCCGGAGTTACGTTCGCAGCCTCTGCCGGAAAGATATGCTCGTTGAGCCATTCGCCAAGTTCAAGATCATCGGCCATTCCACGAAAAAGAGTCATTGCACAGTGGTTGTGACCGTTAATGAGTCCGGGCATGAGAAGTTTGTCTGTGCCGTCAATTACGAGAGCATTGTCAGCAACAGGCACAGATTCCATGGGGCCAAAGGAGTGAATAAGATCATGCCTGCATAAAAGCCACTGATTGTCGGCAAGCGGGGTTTCAGGATTCGTGAAAAGAGTAACGTTGGTGATAAGGACTGATTGAGTGGTCATATGGGTTTTTAGAAACGAATGTGAGTAGTGATTTATTGAAAATATGGGCATTTTCTCTGCCGGCAGGGTATATATTATTCTATTTTGCATAAATTGTCGTGATGTTTGCGGCGCATTGTTTTTATATAATTGATATCTTTTGAAATATTGAGGAGTTTATATATGGGTTTTCGTTGTGGAATAGTGGGGCTTCCCAATGTGGGAAAATCAACTATTTTTAATGCTTTGACTGCGGCTGGTATTGATGCTGAAAATTATCCGTTTTGTACCATTGAGCCAAACGTGGGTATTGTCCCGGTACCGGACAAACGTCTGGATGTACTCGCTGAGATGGTCAAAACCAAAAGAAAAATTGCAACTCAAATGGAGTTTGTTGATATTGCAGGGCTTGTGAAGGGTGCCAGCCAGGGTGAGGGGCTTGGCAATCAGTTTCTCGGGCATATCAGGCTGGTGGATGCCCTTATTCATGTGGTTCGCTGCTTTGAGGATGAGAATGTTGTCCATGTGGATGGTTCCATTGATCCGGCTAGGGATCGGGAAGTTATCATCATGGAATTGATTCTGGCTGATCTTGATACTGTGGGAAAACGACTCAAGAAAGCACAGAGTCTGGCCAAGTCAGGCGACAAAATCCTGAAGGCCCATGCAGTCTTTCTCGAGCGTCTGCATGATGTTCTGGATGGTGGAGCTACAGCAAGAACTCTTGTTCCGGAAAGTGATATTGAAAAAGAGATGATGAAGGAGATGTGTCTCCTCACCGATAAACCGGTTCTTTATGTGGCCAATGTCCTTGAGGACGATGTCATCAGTGGTAACGAGCACGTGCGGGTACTTGAGAAGCTGGCTGTAGAAGATGGTGATGGAGTGGTCATCATTGCCGGTTCCATTGAACAGGAACTGAGTCAACTTGACGCGGAAGAACAGCAGGAATTCCTGGCTGATATGGGAATGGAAGAACCTGGTCTGAATCGTTTGATCGCAGCCGGTTATGAACTTCTTGGACTTATCACCTATTTTACGGTCGGAGAAAAGGAAACCCGTGCCTGGACCATTAGCCGTGGCACCAGGGCACCGGGGGCTGCCGGCAAGATCCATTCGGATTTTGAGCGGGGCTTTATTCGTGCCGAGACTATCAGCTATGATGATTTTGTTGCCTGTGATGGTGAAAATGGTGCCAAGGAAAAGGGCTTGATGCGTTCGGAAGGCAAGGAATATGTTGTAGCTGATGGTGATTGCCTGAATTTTCGTTTCAACGTGTAATTTCGTATATTGAGTGGGATTATGGGAAAACAGCAGTTTATCAAAGATCTTCAGCAAGGCGATCGGGTTGACGATATATTTCTGGTCAAATCTTCGCGCTTAGCTGAAACCCGTGCCGGTAAATCCTATATTCAGCTTACCCTCATGGATAAAAGTGGTGAGATTAACGGGCCGGTCTGGGATCGGGCTGAAGAACTGTTCTCCCACTGTCCGGGCGGTAGTTTTCTTCGTGTCCAGGCTCTTGTGCAGTCTTACCGGGAACAGTTGCAGCTGAAGATCGATGCTTTGCAGCCCTGTTCCAGTGATGACGTTGGCCTTGCTGATTTTGTCCCAAGTTGCGGCAAAGACAGAGATGCCCTGGCTAAATCGGTGCAGAAAATGCTTGCTTCGGTGGCCAATCCCTTTTTGCGTAAACTTTTGAATCGGTTTTTGAAAAAAGAACCAATGTGGCAGCGGTTTCAGGATGCTCCTGCGGCCAAGGGTATCCATCATGCTTATCTCGGTGGCCTGCTGGAACATTCCCTTTCCGTGGCAGAACTGGCTGATAAAATTTCAGGTCACTACCCCGGAGTTGATAGATCGCTTCTCATTGCCGGTGCCCTGCTCCATGATATCGGTAAGGTGGAAGAACTGCAGATGGATATGGCACTCATTGATTACACTTCGCGTGGCCGTTTGAAAGGGCACCTGGTCATGGGCAGTGAAATGGTGGCAGCAGAAGCGGGCAGGATCAAGGATTTTCCTGTGGAACTTCTTGAGTCTCTTCAGCATCTGATTCTCAGTCATCACGGGCGTCATGAATTTGGCTCTCCAACTGTTCCCATGACCATTGAGGCTTTTCTCCTGAGTTTTCTTGATGATCTTGATGCCAAGATGAACCTCATTGAGCAGCTCAGGGCAAAGATGAAGGAGCCCGGCTTTCACTGGACGGAGTACCAGCGATCACTTGAGCGATTTTTGTATCTCAGTCCACTGCCTGCCGTGGAAGAACAGGGTGAGAAAAATGAAAAGAATTCTGAACCTGGTGGACGTCAGCAGACTCTTTTTTAACAGATGACCGTCGAACATCAAATACTTACGCCGGATTTTTATATAGCAAGCAAGCCTTTCTACGGTCAGAAGCAGGCAAAAAATCTCCTTGGCAGGAGTATTGCCTCAGACCGTCTGGCACACGCATATCTCTTTCGAGGGCCTGAAGGAGTAGGAAAACAACTTTTTGCCAGGGCTCTCTCCGCTGCCGTTAATTGTAATGCCGGTAATGGTCTCACTGGTTGTGGCGTCTGCTCTTCCTGCATTAAATTTGGTGCGGATTCGCATCCTGATTTTCTGCTTGTTTCTCCTGAAAAAGGCGCAATCAAGATTGATCAAATCCGTAAACTCATAAAAAAGCTTTCCTTTGCACCATATGAGGCAAAAATACGGGTGGTGCTCATTGAAGATGTGCACACCATGCGTCAGGAAGCGGCAAACAGTCTGTTGAAAACCCTGGAAGAACCGCCTGAAAACAATCTTCTGATTCTCACTGCGGATTCTGCAGGGAAGGTATTGCAGACCATCATCTCAAGATGCCAGACGATTCCCTTTTATTCACTTACTTTTGACGAAACCGCTGACATCTTGAGACGAGATAATAGCGAACTGGACTTAGAAACAGCACTGCTGCTCGCAAGGCTCTCTGAAGGAAGTCCGGGAAAAGCAATGCTTTATCATCGTAGAGAGTTGGTGGGTTTCTGGAAAGATCTGATAGCACTGCTCACTGATCCGGGTAACCACGGAGACAAAGAGGTCAGCAGACTTTTGCATATAGCAGAGTCCATGGCAGGTTTGAAAGAAGATTTAACCCATCTTTTTGGTCTGATCAGGCTGTGGATAAGAGATTGTCTCTTTGACCTTTATGGACAGGAGACAGACACGCAAATCCTGAACACACGGAAAGACTGGAATTCTGAACAATATTTTGCTAAACTGCAAGCCATTGATCAGGCAGAAAAAGAGTTGAACCGAAATTGTAATCGCACCTTGGTTTGTGAAGTCCTTCTCTTTCAATTATGCCGCCCTTGAATGTATAGAGCAGGTTATGGCAGAAGAAAATAAAGCAGAAAATCAGCTGGAACCGGAAGAAAAAAAGGAACCGGCGCTTAAATATTTTTACCGAATCCGATTTCGGGCAAAAGGTCAGGAGTTTACTGCGTCATCACCCCTGGATGACTTGCAAAAGGATGAAGTTGTGATGGTACGTGGAGAATATGGGCTCGAACCAGCCTGTATTGTCTGCATAGCCCCAGCCTGTCGTGAGTCTGAAGTGGAGCGTAAGGCGAGCTATGAACTGGCGCGTCGTGCCGCTCCCGAAGAGTGTAATCGCTATGTCAATATTCCTGTGGAAGAGGAATCCGCCTTTGCAACCTGCAAGGTATTGATTGCTCGACATGCTCTGCAGATGCATCTTGTACGGGTGGAACGTTTTTTTAACGGTAGTAAGATGATATTTTATTTTACTGCAGATAAACGGGTGGATTTTAGAGCTCTTGTCAAGGATCTGGTGCAGGAATTCAGGACACGGGTGGAGATGCGACAGGTAGGCGTTCGCCATGAGACCAAAATGATTGGAGGCCTGGGAACCTGTGGTCGGGAGCTTTGCTGTTCCGGGTACATGAAAAAATTTGATTCTGTTTCCATAAAGATGGCTAAAGAACAGGATCTTCCCCTTAATCCATCTAAAATTTCAGGTGTTTGTAATCGTTTGCTCTGTTGCCTGACCTATGAATATGAAACCTATAAGCGGGAACGCAAAGGTATGCCCCGGCCTGGGAAAAAGATCATGGTCGACGGTCATTGTTACCGGGTCAGACGCCAGAATCCTTTGCAGGCTACTCTTCAGGTGGTAGATGAAGAAGGAGAAGTTGGGGTTTTACAGGCGGATCAATGGCGGAATGCTGAAAACGTAAGGCCGGAAAAGAATACGAATAAAGGAAAAAAGGATAAAAGTGCAGGGAAAAAATAATAATTTTGACCTGTCTGACAGTCTTTTCATACAATGACAACTTACATAACGACCCCTATTTACTATGTGAATGCGCAGCCGCATCTTGGCCACGCCTATACCACCATTGTTGCTGATACCTACAGCAGGTTCAAGCGTTTGACCGGCGATACGGTCAGGTTTCAGACTGGTACAGATGAGCATGGTGATAAAATAGCCGAAGCAGCCGCCAGAGAAGAAGAGAGTCCCAAAGAGTATGTTGATCGGATCAGTGGGATGTTTAAGAGTACCTGGCCGCTTCTTGATATAAAACCGGATTTTTTTATTCGTACCACTGATAAAAATCATGTGGCCACAGTGCAAAAGATTCTGCAACAGGTCTATGACAAGGGTGATATCTATTTTGATAAATATTCAGGACAGTACTGCACCGGTTGTGAACGATTTCTCACTGAAAAAGAGCTGGTGGACGGAAAATGCCCTGATCACCAGACCATACCTGAAGAAATTACCGAACAGAACTATTTTTTTCGCATGTCCCGCTATCAGCAGGATTTGATAGACCATATTCATGCCAATCCGGAATTTATTACTCCTGAACGCTATCGCAATGAAGTGCTTTCTTTTTTAAGTGAGCCTTTGGAGGATCTCTGTATTTCCCGTCCTACTTCCCGGCTTACCTGGGGGATTCCCCTGCCTTTTGATGACACCTTTGTCACCTATGTCTGGTTTGATGCACTCATCAACTATCTGACTGGAATAGGATATCCGGATGGTGACGATTTTGAAACATACTGGAATGTGGCTGAGCATGTGATTGCCAAGGATATCTTAAAACCCCACGCCATTTACTGGCCCACCATGATTCTTTCCATGGGACTGCCGCTGTACAAGAAACTACATGTTCATGGATACTGGAATGTGGATGAAACCAAGATGTCGAAAAGTATCGGCAATGTGGTACGGCCAGCCGAACTCGTGGAAGAATATGGTGTGGACTGCCTCCGTTATTTTACTCTGCGTGAGATGTCTTTCGGGCTTGATGCCTCGTTTAGCGCAGATGCCATTATTGCCAGGAAAAATTCAGATCTTGCCAATGATCTCGGGAACCTTTACAGCCGCTCCACTGCAATGCTGTTTAAGTATACCGATGGCATTGTACCGGCGACAGTGAGCACGGAAGATGATACTGTGCTGCGGGATCTTGCTGCAGCAGTGCTGGTTACATACCAGGAGACCATGAGTAATTTTCAGTTCCACCGTGCTCTTCAGGCTGCGTGGGAACTGATCAGTCAGGCCAATAAGTATATTGTGAGCAATGAGCCATGGGCTCTTGTTAAAGATCCGGAACGTATTGATCGACTCCATACAGTGCTTTATAATCTGGCTGAAACTTTGCGCCTTCTTACTCTGCTTTTGCAGCCGGTTATGCCTGGAACGTGCAGAAAGATGGCGGCAGGGCTAGGCCTGGCAGAAGATAGCCCGTTGGTTACTGATCTTAAAAACAATGGTGGCTGGGGCATGATTGAGGCAGGTACCGGTTTGCAGAAGATTGATGCTCTTTTTCCGCGAGTTGAAACTAAAAAGAAAAAACAGCAGCCTGCTAAACAGAAATCTGAAAAAGTAAGTAAAAAACAAAAAGAAAAGAAAAAACAGAAAGCAGAAGTTGCAGAAGGAGTGATCAGCTTTGATCAGTTTCAGAAAGTTGAGTTACGGGTGGCGGAAATTGTAGCAGCCGAAGCCGTCAGGAAATCGGATCGATTATTAAAACTTACAGTCAAGGCTCCTGAGGAGCGGGTGATTGTTGCCGGCATTGCCGAGTATTATAAGCCGGAAGACATTGTCGGTATGCAGGTTTTGATTGTGGCCAATCTTCAACCAGCCAAACTTATGGGGATTGAGTCTCAAGGAATGGTACTGGCTGCCAAGGTAGAAGAGGATGGCAAGAGTCGTCTGGTACTGTCCACTGTAAGTGTGCCGGTGCCTGCTGGATCCGGAGTTGCTTGAAGACATGAATGTCAGTTAAAAGTTTTGAGTTAAAAATTAAAAATTGAAAGATAAAGACAAGCCTACCAGCCTGATGAATATCATTGCCTAAAGATTTTCTCGGACTCCGAGGGGGTACTGAAAAGAGTGACAGGAATCAGGGACTAAGGTACTAAATTGTCATTTAAAATGGAGTTGTCAGATGTTTGTTGTAAATAATTTTGTGGGGGCCATAGCGCAGTTGATCGATTTTCTACTCACCGCCTATATGTGGATAATCATAGGACGGGCTGTTATCTCCTGGGTGAATGCTGACCCGTATAATCCCATTGTCCGATTTCTTTATAATGTTACCGAGCCATTGCTCAGCCGTATCAGACAGAAGCTACCTATGAACATGGGCGGAATAGATTTTTCACCCATGATTCTGATTTTGGCAATCATGTTTCTTCAGAGTTTTCTTGTGCCGACATTGAAGGAGTTGGCCAGGTAATAGGATTCTTTTACTGCTTGATGCAAAGGAAAATTTATCATGTTTATAACTCCACAGCTTATTAAAGATCAGGAATTTCAGACTAAGTTTAAAGGTTTTGATCCCATTGAGGTGAGAGATTATCTTGAGATCATTGCCAACGAATTTTTTGAGTTACAGGAGCAATGTAAAGAGCAGGTTGACGAGCTGGAGAGCCTCCGTGAGGCAAAAGAAAGTTCTGAAGAGTTTAAGAGTTCCCTGGAAACTGATATGGAGCTCACCCAAAAGGCCTCCGAGGAGCTGAAGGATGGGTGTGCACAAAAAGAAGAGAAGGTCAAAGAGTTGACTGGGGAAATTGAGGAATTGCGGCTGCGCATTGCTGATTTAGAGCAGGAAAATGTAGAGCATGATGAAGAAGTCAGTACTGTCCTTGCTAGTATAGAAGAAGCTGAAGAGAACTTGAAAAAGGTGGAGACTGAAAAAGAAAGTCTGCAAAATAGAATTGAGATTCTGCAGGAACAAAATAGTGACTTGAAGAAAGACGAGGTAGATTTTAAATCGACCTTATTTGCAGCCCAGCAATTCGCTGAGAATCTTAAAGACAATAGCAAGGTAGAGGCTGAAAAAATGATTGCTGATGCCAACGCCGAAATCATTGAAATCCGTGAAAATGCCCGCGATGAATTAGAGCGTCTGCCACGTGAGATCGATGCTCTGAAGAAGAAAAAGGGTGAGGTGAAAGCCGATTTGAAATCCACCCTGCAAAGTCATCTGGAAAGTATCGAGGCCCATTATCCTGACGAAGGGGGAACATCAGCAGTAGATGGCAGTGAGCTTTTTCAGAAAATTGAGATGAACGACGATGGTTCACTGAAGTCTGAAGGTGGTGAAGGAAGCAACGTAGTGGATTTGGATGAAAGAGTCATTGACTCTCTTCTCAGCGGTAATTTGAAGGGAGCAACTGATGGTGACGATACTGACCTGAAAGGAATATTAAAAACCGGAACAGACGAGGGGGAGAAATAAGGCTGATTTTGATATGGATTTTCTCTCCAGTTATAAAGATGGACGGGTTTTGTTGCGAGTGTATGTTCAGCCAAAGGCATCAAAAAATAGATTTGCAGGATTATATAATGGTGCGATCAAACTTGCCATCACAGCGCCTCCTGTAGATGGCAAGGCCAATGCCGCTGTGATAAAATTTCTAGCTTCTTTTTTCAATTTGAAGAAAAAGAATCTGGAGATTAAGCACGGCTTGCAGTCACGAAAAAAAAGTATCCTGATTACAGGTCTTTCTGTCAACACAGTTCGGACGCAAATAGAGTCGATTTCCAGGTAAATAGAGCTATATTGACAAGGGGATATGCATGAAAAAATATGTGATAGGTAACTGGAAGAGTAACAAAGGGAGGAATGCCTCTCAGAAATGGTTTGCCGAATTTTCCGATCTTTATCGGCCGGTTGATGGCTTGGAAGTTATTGTGGCACCGTCCTTTATCTGTCTCTGCAGTCTGTCCGAGTATGTACAGGCCCTTGAACTTAAAAATGTTTTTCTTGCGGCTCAGGATGTGTCGCCATTTCCAAAAGGCTCCTATACCGGAGCCGTGGCAGCAGATATGTTTAAAGGGATGGTTGATTATGTGATCATCGGTCATTCGGAACGAAGACGTTATTTTCACGAGACCTCACAGGATATAGCAAACAAGATGGCAGAAACAGTGGATGTGGGTTTAATACCCATTGTCTGTATTGATCAGCCATACACTATGACTCAACTCACGGTTTTAAACGATATCGACTGTGATGATCTGCTTATTGCCTATGGGCCAACGGAGGCTACCACTGCAAGGATTCCGGAACAGCCGGAACGCGTGGCTGAAGCAGCTGAGTTTATTAACCAGATTCATTCCGAAATGCCTGTTGTTTACGGTGGTTCTCTATTTCCTGATAATGTTGATGAGTATATCGCTCTGCCTCAGATCTCAGGAGTCTTTGTCGGGGAGTCCAGTCTGGATGCCCAAACCTTTGCTGCTATTTGTAACAAGGTGGCTGGGGCGTTGACCTGATAAGATCCTTCATATTAGAGACCATCCCTTGATCTCTTCAAAGGTCAGCCTTGTTATGATGTAAGTATTTGCAGGATGCCACCGTCTTTTTCAAGGCTTTCTTCAAGAGATTTCATCCATTGCTGCAGCTGTTCTTCATCAATATCAAGTTTGTGTTGTTGCCACAAATCTCCCCTTTCGGGCAGTACTGCAGAGAGCTGTGAGAGCAGGCTTTCCGCTCCCCGCTCTTCTTTCACGACAAGCAGGTGACTGAGGGCGTCGCTTATTTCAATGATGATTCCATGGAGGGTGTGTTCCTTACATTCTTCAGGATGGTGATGAGATGCCACAGAGGTGAGAAGGCGTTTGGGGAACAGCCAGCGATTCAGGATTTTGAAACCCACCTGACAATGATCGATCCCAAAGCTGTCAAGTTCTTCCTGTCTGGATTGGATTTGATCTGTTGCTGCCAGTTCCAGTATCGGAGGGTAGTCCTCGGGGACAACAGTGAGGAGTATTAGTTTGCCAATATCATGGATGAGACCTGCAATGAAAAATTCACTCTGGGAATATTTCATATCTTTGGCAAGGATTTTCGCTGCCAGACCACAGGAGAAAGAGTGGTACCAGAAAGCAGTTATGGCTTTTTTGTTTTTCCTGCCGATTTTTTTGAACGAATTAAAAACTGCTTTCCCTAAAACGATATTGTGGACTTCGTTAAAACCTAACACATTCACTGCTTTACTCATTGTTGCTACATCTCTCGGAATCCCGAAAAAAGCGGAGTTTGCAAATTTGAGTATTGTTACACACATCGCCTGATCCGGAAGGATGGCATTCACCAGATCGTCCTGAGAGCTTTCGGGGTCGGCAGTAACCGCAAGAACTTTAGAAACAGTTGACGGCAGAGGTGGCAGGGAGTCAACCTGGTTTAGAATTCTGGAGATGTAATCATATTTCATTTGTTTTTTTATTCTGAATTTTCAGGAGTATGGCTCTAGTGTCGTCAAGAAGTTGTGTTTTTAGAGGGATTAGTTTTTCCTCTTGAATGATATCCAACAGTAAAAGAACAAGTTGCGGATCCCATTGTTTACCGGCCCCCTGTGTAAGCTCTCTGAGAATATCCTCAGGAGGAAGTTTTTTGCCATGAGATGTCTTTAAGATCATTGAAGCCATGGAGTCTGACAGATTAAGAATCTTCGCTCCCATTGGGATCTCATCGCCACGCAGTCCTTCTGGGTATCCTTTACCATTGTACCATTCCTGATGACAAAATAAAAGCTGACGTTCCTGAGAAAAAAAGTCAAAAATTTTGGTCAGGTCAACCAGTTTGTACGGAAGGTCTTTGAGAAGTGTATCATCCTCTTCCGTTAGTGTGGCTTGTTTGTCTGCAAGATCACTGTGCAGTAAAAATTTTAAACAAACAGAGAGGGTTAAAGCGTTGTGAAGTGTTTCCTGTACCGGTTCTATGAACCCCAGTCGTTTGCTGAATAAGTCTATAATGTAGAGAGCCTGTCTGATGTGTTTTCTGTCTGCCTCACCACCAAGATTGTGTGTCAGTAATTCAATGGATGCGATAGAATTTGCTCGTGTTTTTTCCAGTAGTCTGGTCAGAGTTTCGCGGGGCAGATCCTGGCTGCCAGGCGTGTTCTGGTTATTCCCGCCGGAATACACCTTACACTGATTTCTACCTTCTGCTTTGGCCTGATACAAAGCTTTGTCAGCCATATCAAGAAGCTGATCCGGAGTTTCAGGAGAGGATTCGAGAAGGGAAGCGATACCAATGGAGATTGTGACGTGATGACTGAACTGAGTGTTGTTAAACTTCTTTTTTGCACAACTCTGTCTCAATCTATCAGCAATCAATTGGGCGGAAACAACATTTGTCTGAGGAAGTAGAACAATGAAATTTCCTCCTCCGAATCGAAAGGATAAAGCAAATTTTTCGGTGTTACTGGTTAGTCTTGCAGCTATTTCGTTGAGGACGAAATCACCAAAGATCTGGCCTGAGTTGCGGTTGATTTCGTTGAAATGGTCAACATCAAGGAGTAGAAGGGTAAGTTCCGCGTCATAATGTTTCGCGCGTTCGAACTCCTGCTTCAGTACTTTAGAAAAATATTTACGGTTGTAGAGCCCGGTGAGTCCGTCTCGTTCGTAGAGCATGTCGAAATAGTGCTGCATCGAGTTCAATGATTCTTCGGTGTCAGTGAATTTTTGTGTCAGGGTAGTTAGCTGTTTCTGAACCCTGGAAAGTTCAGAATTGAGATTGCGGTGGTTCAGGAGAAGTTGGATTTTCAGCTGGAGCACAGCAGTACCTGCAGAAGGCAGGATGATATCATTGATACCTGGTAATCCGGATAGTTGCTTTGCATATTCTTCCATTTGAGCCGGCTCTGCCTGGACAAGGAGCGCAGTATTTACAGGAAGGTGCAGACTTGAAATATCCTGCGGGCAGAGACTGCTGTCTATGAGCAGCAATGCGCAAGCAGATTTTTTCAAAAGGGCGTGAATACTTTCCGTTGAGTGAACCTCATGGATGATTCGTTCTTCTGAATCTGTGGCCGCCACTCGTTTCCCAAGGGATTGTGTTACACTGGGATGTGAGTGCGCTATAATGACAGTTTCGCTCATGAAAACCATTAACATGAAAAAGGATAATAACCAAAAAACAGTAAGTCATTTTCAGTATATGGCTTGATGGTTGTGAAAAGCAAATAAATATTTAGTAAAGAAAGACTATAATACAGTCAAGCTCCTCTAATATGTTATGCTTGGGCTTGTCGAATTGTTCTGTTCACCGTTTTTATTTTAAAATTTTTAATTTTTAACTCAAAATTTTTAATTGACATTCATGTCTTTAGAGAGCGGTGAGTCGTTTAATCCTTTCCTGCATGGGGGGGTGAGTTGAAAAGAGACCGGCCAGTCGACCGCCGCCTAAGGGGTTGACAATGTACATCTGTGCTGTCGCCGGATTAACGTCCATGGGGCCTCGCCGATTATAGTTTTCCAACTGTTGCAGGGCAGAAGCCAGAGAACGTGGATGCCCGCAGATTGCAGCTCCTGTCGCATCTGCCTGGTATTCACGGCTTCTGGAGATCGCCATTTGAATCAGTGAGGCACCAAGAGGAGCCAGGATCATCATTGCAATATTTCCAATCATTCCTCCGCCACCACCATCGTCATCGTTTGATCTGCCACCACCAAATATCATTGCCCATTGTGCCATGGAGGCCATGTAACTGATTGCGCCTGCCATGGTTGCAGCAATGGTACTGATTAAAATGTCACGGTTTTTGATGTGTGCAAGCTCGTGGGCCATTACTCCTTCGAGTTCGTCTTTTTTAAGTATATGCATAAGGCCGGTGGTTACTGCCACAGCTGCATGATTCGGATTTCTTCCGGTTGCAAAGGCATTTGGTGTATCTTTATGGATGATATAAACTTTAGGCATGGGTAGATTCGCGCGTCCTGCCAGGTTTGCCACGAGTTGATGAAGTTCTGGCGCTTCGGCAGCAGTTGCTTCCCTTGCACCACTCATCTTCAGCACGACTTTATCACTGAACCAGTAGGCAAAGAAATTCATACCCAGTGCCATGACCAGGGCAAAGACCATTCCGTTGCTGCCGCCAAGCACCTGACCTGCGACCATGAAAACTGCTGTAAGGGCTGCCATGAGCACGCCGGTTTTAATCATACTTGTCATTGCTTTCAGTGTCTCCCCGAATTTATCAGGATGGTAGGTTTGTCTTTATCTTTCAATTTTTAACTTTTAACTGACATTCATGTCACTGGAGATCTTTCAGATCAAAATCCGGTTGCTTGTCATATGCCTTATCTATAAGAGTCTGCAGCTCGGAGTTAATGCTGGATGCATCCGGTATCGCCTGGAGAATAGGGAGGAATTTTTCAACAGGTTGTGGAGCATGGAGCCGCATTTTTTCCTCCATACTGATTGTTCCTCCACTTTTAAGGCCGCCTGACATGGTGCCGGAAGTTCCCGTGTCTCCATCAAGGTTGCGGAGAAAGAGCATAATTCCGCTGATATCATTTTTTTGATAAAAGAGTTTAATCTCTTCTTCAATGACTTCCTGATCTTCAGCAAGGGTCGCAATGCGATCACGGTATTCATCCACATGGGTACGAAGACTTTCATAGACATCGAAAAACATATTTTGGAAGCGTGATTTTCGAAAAAAACCACGAACCTCCTGATTCTCAAAAAGTTTTTTGCGAATGGTTGGGGAACTGCTTACATAAGAATCAAAAAAGAGAACTTCGCCGAGTTTGGTGATTTCGTAGAAACGTTGGATAAGCTCATCTTCCTGGAGCAGGGCATAAAGGCGAAACAGATCAAAGCCGATTTTCGTCTCAAGGACAAGGGTGGACCTGATGATCTCTTGCTGGTATTCATCCGAATCTTCTTCAATGATTTTACGGAACCCGAAATAGCGTTCAGCAATATCTTTTTTGACCTCAAAGGCCAGAGTTTTGGCAAAATCTTCCATGGGACACCTCGTTTAGAATAGGACGAGCATGTATCTGCTTGACAGTGGCTTTCTATCAGATGATTATAACGCGTTAAGGTTCAAGTTGCATCTATATTTACAGAGACAATTATGGGATATACAGAATTTAATGATGATTTGCCGGCCAGGATCAAAGAGCAGGCCGATATTGTGCAGGTCATCGGGGAATGTGTAGAGTTAAAACAGGCTGGCGTCCGTTTTCTTGGTCTCTGCCCTTTTCATAATGAAAAAACGCCCTCGTTCTCTGTCCATCCGGGCCAGCAGTTTTTTCACTGTTTTGGCTGCGGGGCTTCGGGCGATGTTTTTGAGTTTCAAATGAAGTACCACAATCTTGATTTTCCAACGGCCATGAGGGCGTTGGCCAGACGATATCAAGTGGAAATCCCTGAAAGGCCACAATCTCCCAGAGAACGCGAAAAAAACCGCAGGCGCAAGGCCATGTATGCGGTGAATGAAAAAGCGGTTTCTATTTTTCGCAAGACCTTACTTAACTCAAGCCAGGCAGAAGGAGCCAGACAATATCTTGAAGAACGGCAGATTCCGGCCGAGATACAGGAACGTTTTGGCCTGGGCTATGCCCCATCTCCTGATGCTGCGGGTTGGAATTTTCTTGGTGCGCAACTGTCAAAGGATGAACAACAGGTAGCCATTGAGGCAGGGCTACTGGTAAAAAAAGAAAAGGGCGGCACCTATGATCGTTTCAGGGATCGAGTTCTTTTTCCTCTTTATGACAGGCGTGGACGGGTGATCGGATTTGGTGGCCGCATTATCGGTGATGGTCAGCCTAAATATATGAATTCTCCGGAAAGCCTGGTTTTCAGTAAGTCCGCATCTCTTCTTGGACTGTATCAGCAGGGAGATGAGATTCGGCGCAGGAAACAGGCAATTCTGGTGGAGGGAAACTTTGATCTGGTCTCTCTGGTGGTACATGGCTGTCCCAATGTGGTGGCGCCATTAGGTACAGCGCTTACCATACAGCAACTGAAGCTGCTGAAGGGATTTGCAGAAGAATGTGTGCTGCTTTTTGATGGCGATGCAGCAGGTGTTAAAGCTGCCATGCGGTCAGTTCCACTGTTTTTAAGTGAACAGATGGCGGGCAAGGTGGCCCTGCTCCCCACCGGACACGATCCTGACACCTTTATTCGGGAAAAGGGGCTGGCTGCTTTAAATATTCTTCTGGAGGAGGCCATGCCCCTGCCGGAATTTACCCTGAAACAACTTGTTGAAGAACATGGCTTGACATTGGATGGTAAGCGTCGGATTATTAGAGAACTGCAACCTCTTCTCAAAGCAGCAGCTTCAGGCATTCAGCGTTCCCTTATTCTCTCCCATTTCAGTGAAACCATTGGTGTTTCGGCAGAAGAGCTTGGAGCATCGATGGCACCAGTACCATCAGTACCACCGGGCCCTCCTATTATAGAATCACAACCAGCACGTTTTGCTGAACAGCTTACACCTTTATCATCTTCTCAAAAACGGCTGGTCACCCATATGGTACTGTATCCCGGATCTTTATCTGAGCTGAAGGAAGCAGGGCTTAGAACGTGTCTTAGTGGTACAATCGGGGAGGTTTTGTTGCTGCAGTTACTTGCACTGCTGGAGAGAGCGGAAACTGTTGAGCCTGAAGAATTGTTGGATAAGCTGCCGCCTGGCGGGGAGCGTGTCCTGGTTTCTAATATTCTTTTAAGTTCATCATCAGAGAGTGCAGCACTGTATTGCCAAGGGACAGAAGGGGAGTTGACGGAAATTATTGTTTATCTGGAATGCGAGACATTGAAGCGTAGAATAAAGGAATTGAAGGGGATACTCAGTGATCAATCGGCACCAAGAAGTGTTGAAGATCAGCAGAAGCTTGGAGTTGAAATGGTAGAGTTGATCAATCGATTGGAGGTTCAACAGAAAAAATATACCCCATTTCCTTTATAATTTATGGCTGGAAGAGGTGTATGTTCCTTCTTTTTTAATAATTTAACGTGAAATGATTGAATAACAATCTAATTTACTTTACTATATGTGCGATTGAAGAGAAGGATAAATGGTTTACGTTGCTGTATTTCCGTTATCTGTATTGAAAACGGAATGGTTAGTCTGGAGGAATGGTAATGGCTGATGACAAACAGATAAATGGTGATTCGTCAGACTCGGCAGATGAGAGTGTGCTTGATCTAACGGGTATTTTTGAGTCTGGAGAAGAAGTACGTTCTGTTGGTCTCCCGGAAGGGGTAGCAGATGATCGGCGTAATCCTAAGGTTGGGGATAGACGTAAGGGGTTCTTTACTGATCGAAGACAGGGACAACGTCGTCTCGCCAGAAGTTCCAGCAAACGTGGCAAAGATCATGCTGTTGATCCAATGTCTATTTATCTCCGGGAAATGGGTACGTTAACGCTGCTCAGTCATGATGAAGAACTTGAATTGGCCCGGATGATGGAAGACGGCCTGTATCGTGTTCAAAGTGCTGTGTTGTCTACGCCACTTGCTATTCCGGCTTTGCAGGAAATTGCCACAGAACTGCGTGACGAGACTATATATATATTTAATACCATACGCGGAATTCAGGAGACTCAGACTGCTGTCGTAAAAAAAGAGAAAAAGAGATTTCTGGACGATGTGGACAAGGTTGTTGAACTTGAAGCAAAAAGAGTGCACCTTCAGGAGGATCTTGCTGCCTGTGCCGAAGATGTGAAAAAGGCGGAAGAGATCAGCAAACAGATGCTGGGTATCGGCTCTGATATCGCAGCTCTTTTTCAAGATCGCATTATCTGCACTCGCTGTATTAATGGCGTGGCTTCCAATTTGAAAGATTTGTCGAGACGTTTCCGGCGGGTGCGGGTTGAGGTGGTGAAAGCACAGAAACTGGCTGCTGCAGAGGGTGGTGAGGATGAAATGAGCCCTGCTGAACTGGAGTATTATATCGGCATGCAGATGAAAGAGGGTCTTGGCTTTGGTTATCGAGCTCTCAATGCTGTCCTCCATGCAATAGAAGTCGGACGTGATATTAACAAAGATGCAAAAGAGTCGTTGGTTCGTGCTAATCTTCGTCTGGTGATCTCTGTATCCAAAAAGTTTGTTAATCGTGGGCTTCAGTTTCCCGATCTTATCCAGGAAGGAAACATTGGGCTGATGAAAGCCGTGGATAAGTTTGATTATCATCGGGGCTATAAGTTCAGTACCTATGCAACCTGGTGGATTCGTCA
>JAOZQU010000204.1 GCA_029932055.1 Desulfocapsa sp. | reverse complement strand
GGGTAGTTAGAAAAATCAGGAAGCTACCATGTCAAACAAAGGCACCGAGGGAAAGAGAGAAGGATCAGTATGCGGAATAAAGCGTGCCCCTGAAAAACGAATCATGAATTCCTGATTCACATTCAACTCAAGATAGGTGATGCTGGAAACAATACGTTCACAGTCGCGGCGTGCAGTATCATCAAGCAGTACTTTTTCGGCTCCACGCAAAGAACTGTTGCCAATGGCTCTATATGTAGAAAGAGGGAGATCCGGAAGCATACCTAAAGTCATTGCATGCTGCGAGTTAATATGACGGCCAAAAGCTCCGGCCACAGTGATCTCTTCAAGATCGGAGAACTCCAGACCCACCTGATTAATCAGTGTTGTAAGAATGGCGTACATGGCCGCCTTGGAACGTATCATGGCATCAAGATCTATCTGCTCCAGAACGACCTCATCTTGAGAGTCGGAATTTTGAATACCTGTCACCACAAAACAGAATCCGTCATCACGTTTACTTAAGTGTTCCTTCATAAACGCTGCTCTGGCTGGATCTTGTTCACTGTCCGGATCTCTGAATTTGCCTCGAATATCGATCATCCTTGTGAGATACAGTGATGCTACAAGATCAATAAGACCTGAGCCACAAATCCCTTTAGGATGTGCATCACCGATGGTACGATACTCCATCTCATAATTGTCAGGATTAATGGAAACAAACTCTATGGCACCAGGCCCGGCCCGCATTCCCATGCGTGCCACACCACCTTCCAGTGCAGGGCCTGCAGCACCGGCACAGGCAATCAACCATTCATTGTTCCCAAGTACAACTTCTGCATTTGTGCCCACATCAATGAGCATTGTTGTTTTATCAGATTGTGCCATACCTGAGGCAAGAATCCCTGAGACCAGGTCACCACCAAAATAACTTCCAACCGATGGCATAATCCACACTGGAGATACGGGGTTGATTGTTAATTTCAGCTGCCCGGCATCAATTATCGGAGCCCGGTTAAATAATGGAATATAGGGTTCACGACAGATATGATATGGATCAAGGCCAAGAAAAAGATGGGCCATGGTTGTATTCCCGGAGACAGAGAGAGCACGAATCGAACTCGCCTCAATTCCAGCACGGCTTGCAAGCATTTCAGCAAGTTCATTGATAGTGGAGATAATGACATGTTGAAGCTCCTCCAGCCCTGGATCATGAAACTCTGGATCGAGCTGTTTCTCCTGCCTTCGCGCTGTTGTTGCATGATGAATACGACTGAGAATGTCAGCACCAAAGGCAATCTGCGCATTTTCAAGATTACCCTCAGCCAGCGTCTCACCATTCTGAAAATTAAGAAGAGTTGCTTCCAGATGCGTTGTTCCAAGATCAAGAGCCATACCAGGGATAACAGCAGGCCTGTCCGCGAAAAAATCAACCACCACCCAGGCATCATCCAGATTATTCAAAAGAGCAGATCCAACAAAGCCTGCCGCACGAAATTTTCTGGCAATAGAAGTCATGCACGAATAAGGAACCGTCAACGGACGTCCATCCGCAAGAGTGTTTATCAGGGCTTGTTGCAAACGATCGAGATCCCCGGTGTTATCGTGTAAACCCGGGACTGCCGCCTTCACCTGTACCGAACATACTATTGATTGCATTTTTTCCTTTTCCTTCCTAACCTTGACGTTCACCGTCTATGATGTTACCTAGTCAAACTAACATGACGAACAACAGCCCCTATTCAAACTAACACCCCACGAGGGCATAACCGTCAGGCTAAGAGATTTGCCTTGTCTGCAACAACTTTTAACCAGTTGAGGTGATGACACAAAATGTGCTATTTTAAAATATTAATAATTAATAGTTGTTAATTGATTATTGATTATTAATAAAAACATTCTTTTGACAATCTCCTGAAACAACAACACAAATAATCAATAATCAATTGTTAACGACTAATGACTAATGCTTAGCCTGACGCCTATGCCCACAAGGGGGTATAAATACCTTCACCAAATTCTTTTCACTCGGTTCAATACCCCCTTTAGGGGCAAAAATACACGAAAAGAATCTATAAGGTACTAAATTTCAAACGGAATGGAAAAAATATTTGCAGTGGCTCTTGGTGGAGCAGCAGGATCAGTAGGAAGATACTTGATTGCACTTGTAGCCGGTGAATATCACAGCAATGCTTTTCCAGCCGGAACGTTCTTTGCCAACCTGCTGGGATGTCTGCTGATCGGCATTTTCTGGTCACTTTTTGACAAAGTATATATCAGTAATGAATTCAGGTTGTTTTTATTCACAGGTTTCCTTGGCGGATTCACCACTTTTTCAACTTTTGCCAGAGAAACCGTCCAACTTTTTAAAGCGGGCGAACACATTCAAGCCTTTACATATTTAGCCATCTCAAATGTCTTTGGCCTTGGCATGGTTGCCATCGGCTTTGTTCTGGCCCATCGCCTCTTTCGCTGGTAATCTCTGTGACACTTCTTAATCGATACATACTGGCCCAATTTGTCCGTACCTTTTTCATTGTTGCTGCTGCCTTTGTATCCATTTATATTCTTATCGACTTTTTTGAAAAGATCGACAAATTCATGGATACCGGCAAATCCATTGGCCTGGTTCTCCAATTTTTTCTTCTCAGTATCCCTTTTATCATCGACATGCTGGGCCCTGTTCTCATTCTGCTTTCCGGTATCATCAGCCTTGGATTGCTGAGCCACAACAATGAACTCACCGCTATGATGGCCGGCGGGATCCACATGCGTACCATTATTAATCCCATCCTCATCGGTGCTGTAATTTTCACAATGCTTTTCCTCGCCATGGCTCAATGGATGTTGCCACGCACCATTGAGGCAACCAACACCATCTGGTATGAAAATGTGAAGGGTATGGTTCCCCTCGGAATCTATCGAAATGGACGCTATTATTATAAGGGAAAAGAGGGCTTTTTCTCCTTTGCAAGACCCTGGCCGAACAAAAACATTTTTTTTGACTTTTCCTATTCCAGCTGGGACAAAACCCACAGACTGGAAACACTCGTTGCTGCAAAAAAAGCAGAATGGGACGAAAAGGGTTGGCACTTGTCAAACGGCCAGATCCAGACACAAAAGACTATAAACGATTACCGCACCACCCTTTTTGACCAACAGACATTCACATTCCCGGAAAGACCGGATTTCTTTTTCATCCCCAAATATCAATCAGCGGAACGCTCCCTGACCGAACTCTTCCAGGCCATGCATAATCAGGACACCCATGCTGAAACAGTAGTCGCCAGAACAGACTTTTACAGCAGGATTTCCTATACCCTGCTAGGGATTCCTCTGCTCTTCCTTGGCCTGCCAATACTCCTGCTATCTTATAAAAAATGGGGTAAAGACCTTTCTATTGCAATTCCAGCCAGCTGCGGAATGGCCTTTCTTGCCTGGGGATTGTGGGGGGCGCTGCAATCTCTTGCCCGGGTTGATTACATCTCCCCTCTGCTGGCTGCAAGTCTTATCCATGTTGTTTTTGGTCTCAGCGGATTCCTTCTTTTACACAAACAGGGAACCTGATGGCCTCATCAACCATACAACGTGCAGGTATTGTCGGAATACCACCCCTGTCGATCATGGAGCTACTCGCTACCCCTGAATTTAAAATCTTTGACCTTGATGAGCCACAGGGGAAAATAGACATTGAAACCGCCTCGCCCTTTCTGCCCCGGGTCTACTGTGGTATTTTACGTACCGTCATTGCAAACAGTCTGGCTATTCGACCTGACATCATCTATATTGATACCGGTTCCGGAAAATGTGACTGCGCTGTTCATACAGCAACTGTGCTTGAAGACATGCTTCCAGACACTCGAATTGTCAGAACAAAAAATCAAGACTCCATTGACTTTGGAACTCCACTTTGCAAAACACGCATGAATCTCCTGGAAAAAATGGCAGCCATCACCGCTACAGTTCAAAACACTGCCCCATATCAGGAACTGACCTCATGTAAACCAACGGCTGGATTCTGGGGAGTTCCTCCACGGGATTTTTCAATCCTTAATCTTTTTCCCGATACTACCCATATTTACGGTTGGGCACGCTGCATGGAAAACAAAACACCGGATAATCTGGATCTTGAACTTCACTACAATCCCGACATCCCCACGGTTTTCTTTGCTCAATCATTTTGTGCCAAGACTGCTCTTGCCCGCCATCTGGCTGGCAAACATCCGCATGGTCTTTATCTTGATTGCGATGTAACAGCCGGTAACAGTGCTAAGGCGAAAATCCAGGCATTTCTTGAACTTTCAAATATTTAAAACAATCCAATTTCTACGTCCATGTTACTAGCCGATTTTGGAACATCCTACTGTAAACTGCTGGAAACAGATTCCACGGAACCTCCCCGCCTAATTGCCACTCGATCAATTGATCGAAGCCTCAAGGTGGATATTGCCACTGGTCATAACGGCAAGAGATACACAAGCCATTACGTCAATGAGCTTACGGCTCTGGCCAGGGGCGGACTCAGCCTGATCAAGGAAGAATCCTTTACCCTGCTCGATTGTGGCAGTCGGGATATTAAATATGTTGCTTATAGCGGTGGCAAAATAAAAGACATGGGATGGAATGCTGAATGCGGCGCATCCATGGGATTTACCATAGAACTCCTTGAAAAATACTACACACTGGATTTTTCAAGTATGGATATTCCTGAAAGCTCTTTTTCCATAACCTGTGGCGTTTTGGGTATGAGCCACATCTTTGATGCTGTGGTCACAGGCGTCAGCGAGGCAGAAGCAGTAGCCAAGTTTGTTAAAGGTATTGCAATTAACGCCTACAACTTTGCTAAACGACCGGAAAAAGTTTATCTCTCCGGTGGACTCTGCGACAATCCCCTCTTTGTGGGATCTTTCCCCTGCCCTGTGGTGTCATTGGGCCGTTTTGTTCTGTTGGAAGGATTACAGGCTTCCCTCAATCAAAACAAATGACGTAACTAAAACTTTTCATAACTATTCAGTGTAATTTTGCAGACCTGGCTTTTGTGTTTTTTTGACTAAAACTTCATGGAATCCGTCATTCCCGAATGTAGTTATCGGGAATCCAGCCATATTCAAGATGGATTCCCGATAACTACATTCGGGAATGACGTGCTTTTTGAAATAATATGTCTTAACAACAACACACTGAAAGTTACAACTTTTCTTGGTTTGGTGCTGAGAAACGCAGATGTTAGGAAACATTTTTTTAAAACTAAACCCTGATTATCTCACTTCTCCTGTTTCATTTTTCGCCGCAGTCCCCAGCGTTTTCATCAATAGCTTGCTTGCGATTCTCTACCCAATCCGGGATTAACGCTTTGGCTGAATCACTGCTTGGGATATAAGGTTTAAGATCCAAGATCGGCGTATCGGCAAACGCGTCTATCTTGTCAATTTCAACCACATTGTCCTTAACTGAGAGAATCTGACAAAGGGACAGGGCAATAAGATTCGGCCGGGCAGGTGCACGGCAAGCAAATACACCGGTCAATGGGTTCTCCCTGTTCCCACGGGGATGCACTTGCAGAATGGAGCGTTTTTGTTCGGTGTCGTTGCGGCCCATCCACCAAAAAACCCATACATGTGAAAACCCGTCGAGCCCGCGCAAAGCCGGCTCAACATCCTTGTTCAATAGAAGTGTTGTACGCTCATTCTCCTTATGAACCGTGCCAATCGGATTAAGAAGGAATTGTTTTTCAATCATCTGTTCAGATTCCCGTGCAGTCGCTGAGTAAGACAGCATGCCTCCCCCGATCACAACACACATCGTGATAATTATGGTTAATAAGGATCTCATGCATATCTCCTTCTTGCGGCAGGTAGTGAACGTGCTGAAACTCCAACGAAAAAGGCTGCAAAATAGATCTGTCCCCTTTTCCTTATGTGATTTTTGTTGTTGTTTCCGTATGTTACTGGAATAATACTGCTACAGTTTTCATTGGTATAAACATCCTTGTTTTTCCATTTTGACTGCACAAAAGCTGAAAGCCATATTTTGCATAGAACTGTTCTTCGTTTTCATTAAGGCAGTCAACAACAATTGCAAAAGCACACATTTGTGAATTGATTTTCCATAAGAACTCAAGAGCCTTGATGAGTGTGATTTTTCCCAAGTTTTGCCCTTGGTAATCTTTATGAACTGCCAATTGTGCGAGCAGAAAAACAGGAACAGGGTAGTGGGGTAACTTTTTTGCTTGTTTAGCGGGCAATGAAGTTTTTTTTATAGAACTTGGAGCCACTGTAAAATATGAGCAAATAGGATATTTGTCATTTGAAAGAGGGGTAGTGGCTTGCAGCACAAAAGTTTTACTAACTCCTGCTTTCATATGTTTGACTGCTTGAGTT
>JAOZQU010000400.1 GCA_029932055.1 Desulfocapsa sp. | reverse complement strand
CGATTCTGTAAGAGTTCAACACAGCTCGGACTCGATTCGGATTGTGCAAAAGCCGATCCTGAGAAATACAATAACAACACAAAAAAAATGAATAGTCTCATATAATTATCCTTTTCAGTTTACTCTCTGTTGATGGCGTCGTAAAAACTCTTCATCTGCTTGGTTGTGCACATCACGTGTGGTTTGTTTTATCAGGGCAGAGACTTCTGAACGTGGCCTGGCTCTCTGCCCTGCAACTTATATGACCCTATTATCAACCAGGAGAACTGCGCTCTGTTCTTGCCATCACTGATGCAAGCTCCATTTCTTTTTGCCATTCCGGAAACAATTTTTCAAAAAGATTATCTTCTTCCCGCTGTTCACGCCGGGACAAATTGAGCCGTGCCAGGGTCTTCACTTCATCCTGCCGGGTTGCTATCATCTGTCTGAGAAAACCTATGGGTTCCTGTTTTTTCTCTTGCAAGGCTAGTTTAATCTCCTGAATGGGTCTCACTTCTCCTGCTTCAGTCAAAAAAATTCCAGTGGCTGCAACTTCACCCATAAGATTATTTCGCCTGTCTTTCAACTGGAAACCACTCTTGTCGTGAGTTAAACAAATTGCTCCTACTCCCGCCTCAGAGAGACTCATCAAACCAGACTTTCTCGACTCGCCAGGTCTCCAGATCCGAAGACTGGAAAATATCGGATCATTTTTATCAATCCAGCCATTTAAATCAAAATCATACTGTGCAAGTTCCTGAAAACCTAGCCCTGTAGTCGGACCAAAAAGTTCCCTTCCGTCATTGATCTCCTGATCATTGTTCAAATCAAGAGCCAGAAGTCCAGTACCAGGTTGCAACGAACAGAGTGTATCAGTCTCTCCGTCACAGTTCATATCAAACTGAAAACTCTTATTTATCAGGCTTCTCAGGTCACAATCAAAGTTGAGCACCAACGGATCCAGGAGAACCCTTTCTGCTGCCTGCCAGGCAACACTTTCCCTGACCATGGATTCACGCTCCATGGTCAACTGTAAGGAAAAATCAATATTCCGGCCATCGGCCAGTTCAACGGAACCTGTTGAGTTTACAGATACTTTCTCATATTCATAGTGTGTGGAATGGGCAGCAAAAGAGAAAGCAACCTGCTGGCCGGGAGGATTAACAGGTTCGAAAAACACAAAGTTCCCTTGACTTTCCAATCCAGTTATCTTGCGTAAACGAATCCGCTGCCCCACAACCCCTTCAACCATCCGCTCTATAACCTGATCAGCGCTGGTCTCATAATCTGTTTTACCCTCAGGGCAATGAACCGAACTTGCTGCGCATAGTTGCTGAGACTGTCTGTTCTCCTCAACTCTTTGCAGCCTGAAGTCCATCATGCCGGGAATGTTCAGCTGAAATGCTGGCTGTCCCCTTTCCCGCCCTGCATTAATTTGTCCTAATTTTCCGGTCACATCCTTGTGTTCTGCTGACGCGTCCATGCTAATCTGTGAAGTGTTAATCTTCATGCCACTCCTCCTGCGTCATTTCTTATTATGGCCGGTAGCCTGTTTCCCTTTTTCAGTTAGGTGAAAAAGAGCTTCACCTATTCATATCGGAAAATTTTAAAATTTCTTCAGAGCTATGTAGCCCTTTCATCTTGACAAGAAAATGGTTTCGTTGTAAGCATCCTTGTTCGCCTAATTTTTCCTTATTTTAAAAAAAATTTGTATGAATCAAAAAAGTATACAAAATATTTTGTTCTTTTTAAATCGATAGACATA
>JAOZQU010000399.1 GCA_029932055.1 Desulfocapsa sp. | reverse complement strand
GAATGGGAGCCGCGATATTATTAACAAAGTTACCAACCAACCAACGGATATCATGTGGTAACACTGCAGTATAAGCGTTGCTTAACGGGTTCAACACCCAATAATAAAGCTTGTCGTTAAATTCGAAAAAAACTCGGTTCATGGGCTCAAACGGATCACAGTAAGCTTCTTCAAAAACAGATTCGTCATCAAAAAAGTCATCGTTTAACAACATATCCATTTCATCGCCCTGTTCTTCCACGCCTGCATCCTGATCAAGGGCGGAGCTTTGTTGCTGTGCACAGCCAACGCACAGAAACAAAAAGCAAACCATGAAGAAAACATCAGGAGGTTTAATACTGGTAAATATTTTCTTAATAGCAAAAATTTTCACGTTTATTTCACACCGCCAAAAGCAAACTTACTAATAAGAGATTCAATATCCACAGAGGACTCAGTATCAGTAATAAAATCACCGTCTTTAAAGAGTTCTTCATCACCACCAAGGCTGAGTGCAATGAACTTATCTCCAATTAACCCCTGTGATTTCACAGAAGCCATGGAATCAACAGAGACCTGAACATTTTTATCCAACTCCAAGGCAACATTTGCAACACCGTCCTCATCGAGCCAGATCTTTGAGACCATGCCAACCACCACACCGGCTACCTGAACTGAAGCCCCCTTTTTCACTCCTGCGATGTTATCAAACTGAGCAGTAACAGTATAGTTTTTGCTGCTGCTGAAAAAAGAGACTTCTCCGAGTTGCAGTGCCATATAGCCAAAAGCGACAAAACCTGCAATCATAAATATGCCCACCAGAAATTCCATGCTGTTTTTCATTATTCCACCAAATGACTCTGATAAATTTCACCCATTGTGGTTTTCACAAATTCCTTAATATGGGGTTTCTGAGACCATTGTATCGCCTCTGGAGATGGGAAGACATCAACGTCTCCATTATTGAGAACAATCACCTGATCTGCAAGATTAAAGACTTTAGGTATATCGTGACTGACAATAACCGAAGTGTAGCCGACCTGGGCTTGAGTTCGCGCAAAAAGCTGATAAATTTCCTGCGTCATCACCGGATCCAGACCTGTGGTTGGCTCATCAAAAAGCATGATTTCAGGTTTCAGTTGCAAGGCTCTGGCAAGCCCTGCCCTTTTTTTCATACCGCCACTGAGTTGGGCCGGAAATTTATTTTCATGTCCCAGTAATTCAAGCTGTTCCAGATTGGACAACACCTGATCTTTAATTTCCGACTCCGACTTTTTAGTTCTCTCCCGTAAAGGCAAAGCAACATTATCAAAAACAGTCATAGAATCAAACAAGGCAGACCCTTGAAAAAGCACACCGAATCTGGTTCGCAATTCTTTCAACTTATTGCCTCGAGCATTGGTAGTATCATCCCCAGCCACGAATATCTGTCCACCATCCGACGTCATGAGGCCAAGAACCAGCTTCAGGGTTACACTCTTCCCCTGTCCGCTGCCTCCTGCAATTACCGTGGTTTTACCGGTCGGAATGGAAAAGTTGACTTTATCCAGAATGACCTGTCTGCTCCCATCATCCCGAACAAAGGACTTCTCAACATCTATAAATTGTATGGCGTTGTCATTCATATCATAATAGCAGTAATAAAATAATCAAAGATAAGAACAGAAATTGATGACATAACTACAGCCTGAGTCGTAACCCTGGACACACTGCGGGCACCAAATCCCACGCCCCTGATCTGGTGAACAAAATAGCCGCGACCACT
>JAOZQU010000032.1 GCA_029932055.1 Desulfocapsa sp. | reverse complement strand
AAAAACTTTAGGCAAGAGCGAGGGGGATGTTAGGAAGCAAAAACTTGCAAAAAAAAGATCGACTTAGGCGACACTAACTATTATGCACCGTATTTTGAGCATACTTATCAACACCCTTTATTACTCATCAGACTAGCCTGGGACTTGCTCATTATAGCCCGAGTTGCTATGATAAACTAACCCTCAAGAACGTGTGCCGTACACGAAACACAACAAAACGCCAAGCTCTGACAGCGGGCACTGCTCCACTGCAGGTTAGCTACACGTTAGCTGAATGCTTCAAATTTAAAGATTACTTCTATGAGAACACAAGAATTTGTGCCATACCTTAGTGTCACTGATGCTGATAAAGCTGTGGAATTTTATTCCAAAGTATTTGAAACACCACTATGGCTACTTTTGAATATGCCTGATAGCAGAGTAATGCTCTGTAAATTCCGCATAGGTAGCACACGATTTTTCATAAGTGAGAAGCTTTCCGAGCATGGTGATGCGCCAAGCCCAAAATCATTGGGTTCAACCAGTGTGGCAATTCATCATTATGTTACTGATTGTGATCTCATGTTCAAAAAAATGCAGAACCAAAAATAATTATTCCGGGTGTCAGGTAAGCATATGACAAGAAAAAACATATTTTTCACTTGGCTGTTTGGAAGTATCTTTTAATGCTTATAACAGCAGGAATTTCAATGCTGGTCTGGAATTTCACTTATCAGCCGGATCCGAACGTACAATGGAAACCAATCGATTCTCTTTTCGATATGGCATTCCGTGTTCCTGTAGGCTGGTTGTTTTCATTTATGACGCCTTTTGGTTGGGCAAATATTCTCTTTCTAGGCATAAGTATTTTCACAAAATGGCCTTACATGCTGATAGGTTCTGCAATCGCTACTCTATTGTCAGGGATATGGTGGCCAGTAATCTATGTTACCATGACAAGTCTTTAATTTCATAATGCTTAATATATTTTTACGTGAGCCCTGCTTTAATTCCTTTAATTTAGCAGAGTATGCGGTAAAATAAAGCTATGTCATGATACAATCCAATCTAGGCACCGAGAAACTAAAATTTTTTCTTGAAACTATAAACTTGTTCTCTCCACCAAGGTACTTATCCCCCCTAGGAGCCTAACGCTTACCTGTGGGATATTAGCTGGGATTCACTATGGAATTTAAAGATTATTACACGACCTTGGCCATTGATCGAAATGCCACCCAGGATGAAGTAAAACGGGCATATCGGAAACTTGCCCGCAAATATCATCCGGATGTCAACAAGGATGCAGACGCAGAACGCCGCTTCAAAGAAATCGGTGAGGCCTATGAGGTGTTACAGGATATTGAAAAACGAGCAGCCTATGATAAATTCGGCAAGGACTGGCAGGCTGGACAGGACTTCAAGCCACCTCCTGACTGGGATAATGGCTTTGAGTTCAATGGTGGTGGCTACACCGAAACAGATGCTTCACAATTCAGCGATTTTTTTGAATCTCTATTTGGAGCGCAGGCCAGTGCAGGAAGGCAGGATCCATTTGCTGGACAGCACACCCAATATTCCGGAAAAGGACAGAATCTTCATGCAAAAATCGTCATCAGGCTTGAAGACAGTTACCTGGGAAGCAAACAGTCCTTGACATTGCAACGGCCTGCCGTTAATGAATCCGGGCATGTTATAACCCGTCCCCACACTCTACAGGTCTCTATTCCCAAAGGAATCATAGACGGTCAGCAAATACGACTCACCGGACAAGGAGCTCAGGGTATGCATGGCGGTCAGAATGGTGATCTGTTTCTTGAGGTCGCATTTGCCGAGCATCCCTTTTTCACACCGGAAAAACGTGATATTATGCTCACCCTGCCCATTTCTCCCTGGGAGGCGGCGTTGGGCGCAACAATCCCGGTTCCAACACTGGGCGGCACTGTAGAACTCAAAATTCCTGCAAATTCCCAAACCGGTAAAAAAATGCGCCTGAAAGGAAGGGGACTGTCTTCTGCTAAAATAAGTGGTGATCAGTATGTAACCCTTGCCATCATGGTTCCCAAACCAGTTACCGAAAAAGATACGGAGCTCTACCGCAGCATGAAAAAGACAATGTCTTTCAATCCCCGTAGCCATCTTGGAGTATGACAATGAAAACAGATCTCCAGTGCATAGTTTTTGACGAAAGCTCCGAATACAGTCTGCGAGAGCTTTGTAGCATTTGCAAGGTTCACGCCCAATTTATCCAGGATCTGATCGATGAAGGAATTCTCTCTCCTCAAGGTAAAAATCCTCAGGAATGGAAATTCGCAGCCGTTGAAATTAAACGAATACAGGTAACCATACGGTTGCAGACAGACCTACGTATAAACCTCCCAGGCACTGCCCTTGCCCTTGATCTTCTTGAGGAGATTGAGCGACTTCGTCGCAGCAAATCACATTTGGAGCAACTCTATGCGCTGGAAAAAAGAATATAATAATGGCATCCCTCTCATCGACACCCAACACCAACAACTCTTCCGTTTTAGTGATGAACTCCAGACCGCTATCAGCTCAGGACTGAAGCAGGCCACCCTCAAAGAGCTTCTTGTTAATGTACAACAGTATACAGTCAGGCATTTTATTGTAGAAGAAAAGATCATGGCAGAATGCAAATATCCCTGGCTCGACGAACAACTTGAAGCCCATGCACATTTCAAAAATCGTTTCAATGAAATTTTTGATGACTTCAATGAGAACGGATTAACCCCACCATTGGTAAATGCCCTGAAAAATGAACTCGTGGATTGGATCAGTAACCACATTACAGGAATCGACCAGAAGTTCGGCGATTATTACCAGGAATATCAATCACAGAATGCCTCCTCTGATACGTAGACTTGATTCCCTTACTCACAAACAACACTTGAATAACATTGACAATCGAACTGCCATGACTACCTGTGTAAGTATATTGTGTTATACTGTTCAGGCTGTCTTCGATACAAAAAAAAACATTTTAATGTTAGCAAGATACAACTTTCGTACAAGGAACTACCAATGAAACAGACTATTTTCTTTCCTGTCCTCCTCAGTTTGACAATCCTGCTTTCCTCCTGTGCTGAAGGTCCAAATAAAGCCGGTATGGGTGCTGCCGGTGGTGCAATTGGAGGTGCATTGATCGGTCAGACCATCGGCCATAATACAGAAGCGACCCTCATCGGCGCCGCAGTTGGTACCATGCTTGGGTACATGGTTGGCAATGAAATGGATAAATATGACAGAGAGCAGTTAAATCACGTCTATGAACGAGGGGTTTCAGGTCAGACCAATGCCTGGCGTAACCCTGACAACGGTAACCAGTACCAAGTCACTCCACAACCTGGCTATTCCAACCCCTCGACAAACCAGCCTTGCCGTCAGGCGGAAATTCGGGCTATAATTGACGGTAAACAACAGACCACTTACACCACTGCCTGCCGAGATAGTAATGGCCACTGGCAGTTGCAAAATTAACACCGGTGATGAACGGTAAGCCGGTATAAGTGCCTTGGTGGTATGTCAACCTCTTAACTTTAAAAGGACTTCCCATTTTCTCGGAGTCTTCGCTTACCTATTTTTTTTATGATAGAAATCTTGGAGTAAGGCACTAAAATGCACAAGGGTACGTTTACACTATCTACAAGCCAACATATGCACCTCGTTGATATCACATCCGAGGTTCAGGATCTGGTCATGGAGACAGGAGTAAACGATGGTTTATGCTATCTCTTCAATCCCCATACTACTGCCGGACTGACCATCAATGAAGGGGCTGATCCCGATGTACGTACAGACATCATTAAGGGATTCAAAAAAATCGTTCCCCTTGACTACCCCTTCAAACATATGGAAGGAAACTCACCATCCCACATAATGGCCTCTTTGATGGGAGCATCGCTCACCATAATGGTCAGCAACAATCGACTGCAACTTGGTACCTGGCAGGCCATCTATTTTTGTGAATTTGATGGCCCCAGAACCAGAAAGATTCACTGGAGCCTGCTTGCAAGCGACTAATAACATGGATATCAGTTAAAAATTTTGAGTTAAAAATTAAAAACTAAAGACAAACCTACCAATCTGATGAATTTTACTGCCTAAAACTTTTCCTGGATTCGGAGTACAGAAAAGGGTGACAGTATTTCAAAAGTAAGGTACTAATTTTCATTTTTTATGCTATGAATATTGATCCGCACCAGATGTGCTTCGGCCTGAACCTTGAACTTGACCGTGAGTCTCTTAATTGTTTTCTGCAGCTCATGGGAAGACCTGCTATGGCTGCAACACTTGCCGATCGACTATCAAGTGAGGAAATCCAGGAACTGGTCCATTACCTTACCGGCATCCTCAAAAACAGTATGAGCGAAGATGAATATCACGAACTGTTTCTCCTGGAACAGTCTCCCCATCCCCACAACGACAAATAACGCCCATGGCACACGACATCCTTTATGATCTACGCAGTTTTGTTGAATTACTGCGCCGCGAAAATCAACTTCATGTGATCGAGGAACAGGTTGATCCCAACCTTGAAATTGCAGAAATCCATCGCCGGGTTATTGAGCGTAAGGGTCCTGCGCTCCTTTTTACCAATGTGAAAGGCAGTAGTTTTCCGGTAATCACCAACCTGTTTGGTACTGGAAAACGATTGGAACTTGCCTTTGGCAAACGTCCACAGCAATTTGTTCAGGATCTGGTCAATCTCACCGAATCGATCATGCCCCTGAAGGCCAAAAAACTTTGGGACAATCGCAACCTCTTTATGGACGGCCTGAAGATAGGCCTCAAAAACAAGAAACTGGGGCCAATTCTTGAAAACTGCCAACAGCCACCGCGCCTTGGCAGCCTCCCCATGCTGACTTCCTGGCACAGCGACGGTGGTGCATTTGTTACGCTGCCACTGGTTTACACCGAACACCCTGGAGGAAAAGGACACAATCTCGGGATGTATCGAATTCAGCGTTATGATGATGAAACAACCGGAATTCACTGGCAAATCCACAAAGGTGGTGGCTACCACTATCATGAAGCGGAAAAGCTGAACCAGCCCTTGCCCATGACCCTCTATATTGGTGGGCCTCCGGCCTTAATGTTGTCAGCAATAGCACCATTACCTGAAGATATTCCGGAACTGATGCTCACCTCTCTTTTAATCGGCAAGAAACTCGATATGACAGCAGATCCCAAAGGCGGTCATCGACTGGTCGCCAATGCTGAGTTTGCCGTAAAAGGAATTGTGCCACCGCATATACGCAGACCGGAAGGTCCATTTGGCGATCACTATGGCTACAACTCCCTGCAGCATGACTATCCGATATTTCAGGCATCTCATCTTTATCACAGAAACAATGCCATCTACCCTGCAACTATAGTTGGTCGGCCCAAACAGGAAGATTATTTTATTGGTGACTTTCTACAAGATCTACTTTCCCCACTCTTTCCATTAGTTATGAAAGGGGTACGTGAACTGAAAACCTACGGCGAAACAGGATTTCATTGTCTTGCCGCAGCACGAGTAGCTGATCGCTATCCACGTGAGGCCTTTGCCTGCGGGCTGCGTGTGCTGGGAGAAGGGCAACTCTCCCTCACCAAGTTCCTTATTCTCACTGATGGAGATATTGATATTACTGATTTCCCGAAACTCTGGACACATGTTCTCGAACGTATCCAATGGGATAGAGATCTTTTTGTTTTTGCCAATGTTTCTCAGGATACCCTTGATTATACTGGACCATCAGTAAATAAAGGGTCAAAGGCTATGATGATGGGGCTTGGAAAAGAAAAATTGCGGGAACTTGCCACTGAATTTTCCGGGGATTTACCAGCTCACTGCCAGCGTGTTAAAGCCTTTCTTCCCGGAACCTTAGTCATACAGACAACTGCCTACGAGGAGGAGCCGGAACTCGGAGCAATAATCGCCAAAGATCCAGCATTGAGTAACTGGCCTGCAATTCTCCTGGTAGACAACTGTGAGGAGGCTACCTGCTCTGTACAGGAATTCCTCTGGACATTTTTTACAAGATTTGAACCTGCTGCTGATATTCATGGAGCAGCAACCAATGTCCAGCGTTTTCATGTGGGGCTCACCCCACCCATCGTTTTTGACTGTCGCATGAAACCCTGGTACACAGAGGTCCTTGAAGTTGATGATGCCACCAGAAAACTCGTTGATTCCCGGATAGAACTCCTGCTGCCCTCCCATCTTCGTTGATCATGGAAAAACCTGTCCGTTTACAAAAATTTCTTGCTCGCGCCGGTATTGCATCACGAAGAAAAGCAGAAGAATACATTGCAAGTGGCCGGGTAAAGGTCGATGGCAAGACCATCACCACCATGGGAGAACAGATAATACCAGGCAAACAGAAAATATTTTTTGACGACAAAGAAGTAGTCGCTGAAGAACAGCTCATCTATATTCTTCTCAACAAACCCAAAGGCTACGTTACCACGCTTTCCGACCCCCAGGGACGGCCAATCGTAACCTCACTGCTGCAGGGCATTAAAGAACGGGTTTTTCCTGTGGGCAGGCTTGATCTTGACACTGAAGGTGCCTTACTCCTGACCAATGATGGTGAACTGGCACAATCCATTCTCCATCCCAGCTATGAAGTTTTTAAAACCTATGAAGCTGAAGTAAAAGGATGTCCTTCGTCTAAAACAATTCGCACGCTTGAAAGAGGGATACTCCTGGAAAACAAAAAAACAGCCCCTGCCACCTTACGAATTAAACGTAAAGACAAAAGAAATACTGTGATGCTCATCAGAATTCATGAAGGTCGTAAACGTCAGGTCAAAAAAATGTTTGAGGCTGTTGGCCACCCTGTACAATCCCTTAAACGCCTTGCTTACGGAAGGTTAGAACTGGATGGTTTAGGCATTGGAAAATTTAGAATTCTCCATCAAAATGACATAAAAAAAATATTTTCAAATAAAATCCTTTACAAACAAAAAAATAACTGATTAAATTTGGTTAGTTATCTGGTAAGCTTGTAGCGATATACATTAGTACCTTATAAATTCATTTTTTGTGTTTTGGAAATGAATTTGGTGAAGGTACTTATGCCCCCTTGTGGGGTGCTAAATGGCTGCAATCTCAGCAACTACAGATCTTTTTTAGAAAGAATTGTGATTAAATTTATACTTAAAAATTTTTCTTTTTATTCTGAACTTTGGAAAGACTCCAGAGTTCACCTTGAATGCACAGGAGTTAAGCATGAACAAATCTGAGTTAATTGAAGCTTTGTCCCAGGACATCGACCTTCCTCACAGGGAGGCTGCGGCAATTACCAACACCATTATCGAAACCATGACCGAGGCACTGGCTCAGGGAGACAGCATTGAGATTAGGGGTTTTGGTAGCTTTGTCATCAAAAATTACGGCTCCTATGAAGGACGCAATCCAAAAACTGGTGAAAAAATAAAAGTAAAACCCAAAAAACTACCTTTCTTTAAGGTTGGAAAAGATTTGCGAGAACAGGTGAACAAGGGTAAATAACAGCCTTCCTTATCATTCCTACACAATCCCCCCCACCAGATCATATATTTGTGCCTCGGTGATACGTACCTGTACGATATCACCGGGGTTGGCATTTCCATCATTTATATATACGCACCCGTCTATATCAGGAGCCTGATAAACTGTTCGTCCTTCCAGCAAAAGATCCGTCTCACTGCTGATCCCTTCCACAAGCACCGGAACAGTCTGACCGATATATTTCTGCAGAATCTCTTTAGAAATCCGAGCCTGCAACGTTAAAATTCGTTGCATCCTCTCCTGTTTATCCTCCTCAGGACATTGCGCTTCAAAAAACTCTGACCGCGCCCCTTCTTCGTTGGTGTAAGAAAACACACCGACATGATCTATCCGGTACTGCTTCAGAAAACTTTCCAGCTGACGCACATCATCTTCAGTCTCCCCTGGAAAACCAACCATCATTGTAGTTCGCAGGGCAATATCCGGAACTAAGTCACGAATTTTATCTATCAAGTTGCACAGATCATTATAGCCGTAACGACGATGCATTTTTTTTAAAATCGAATCAGAGACATGCTGAAAAGGAATATCCATATATGGCAAAATTCTTGCCTCACTTTCCATGAGCCCAAATAGTTCATCAGTCACTCCTGAAGGATACAGATACATCAGGCGTAACCAAGGAAAGCCAGTTTCTTTTACTATGTGGGACAGAAGAGTAATAAGATTGCTCTGATCATCTAGATCGTTTCCATAGGCAGTAAGGTCTTGGGCAATAAGAGAAATTTCTTTCACCCCCCCGGCTTCAAGATGCTGCAGTTCAAGAATAATGTCTGCTATATCCCTTGAACGAAGGTTCCCCCTGATGGAGGGAATCATACAATAGGTACAGCGGTTATTACAGCCTTCGGTAATTTTGACGGAACTTCTGAAAAATGGAGTTGACAATGTGCGTGGTAAAGAAGCATTCATGAGAAAACTATCTGGACAGTAATACCTTTCCGTCTGCTTTCCATCAACGAGATTTTGTAATAAATTTGCAATATCTCCCACACCTTCTGTGCCAACAAAGAGATCTACTTCCTGTAGATCTCTGCTGAGTTCTGCAAGATAACGCTGCACAAGGCATCCGGTGACCACAAGATGTTTTTCAGGATCATCTTCCTTGTAATGGACCATCTCAAGGATTACTTCTATGGCTTCCTCAACAGCAGGCTGGATAAAACCACAGGTATTGACTATGAGCACATCAGCTGCAGTTGGATCTTCAGTGAGCTCCCAGCCACTCTCCTGGAGCAACCCAAGCATAATTTCAGAATCCACAAGATTTTTGGCGCAGCCAAGGCTAACTAGATAAAAGCTGGACATGATCTACGAATCCTCATAGGTTGATAAACGAACAATATATTTCATAAGCAGCTTTATCTGTGCCTTACTCTTTCTTTTAAAAACCTTTCCATTAAATCCTGGACGCCAGTCTGGTTTCCAGAGTTCATCAGAGACAAGAAACAGAGAGGCAAAATCGATTCCCCTGAAAGCAGCCACAGCACAAAGTGCAGAATATTCCATATCAACAACAGCGACTTTATACCGGTCAGCTAATGCTTTGAGCATTTTTCTCGACTCTCTATAGGGCGCGTCTGTGGACCAGACAGGTACGGAAGCAATCCGGTCAAAAGATGTCTGTAAATTTTTCAGTAAACGGGAGGATGGCTGACAGACATCGTCGCTGCTATAATATCTTGATGTTCCCTCACCAGGATGTGCAACACCTCCAAGAACTGTATCCCCAACACTCAAAGCCGGGTCAACTGCTCCACACCATCCCGCCATAACAACACTGTTTGCACCAAGTACAATAAGCTTTTCAAGGATCATTGCAGCCATCGGGGCTCCAACCGCAGGCCCTGCGACAAAGAAATCTTGTTCAGGGCTCACCACCAGACCTGAATGAAACAAAAAACGCTGCTCCCCGCCACGATCAATAAGTGTCTGGGTAGCAGTTCTGGCCTCAGTGGGATTCACCAGTAAAATCCCGCGCGTTGGGATTGTTTTTTCACGAACCCCACGGCTTGGGTGAACAATTATATCTTCCATTGTATCCATTTGATAAATCCTGAAAACGCAAAAAGGCTGCAGATTTCTCTGCAGCCTTTCTCAACTCAAAGGTTTCGCCTTTGCATCACGCAAGGACCAAACCTGACTGATACCGTCTTAGCCAATCAAAGGATTTGCATAGAGCAGGATCAGAGAAACAACCAGTCCGTAAATAGCACAGGACTCTGCAAGGGCCATACCGAGGATCATAAAAACCATCAATTTAGGCTGTACTTCCGGGTTACGAGCAAGGCCCATGGTAGCACCCTGTCCAACATTACCGATACCAATACCAGCACCAAGGCCAGCAAGTCCGATTGAAAGTCCTGCACCAATACATACGAGTCCGAGCATCAAAGCATTTGATTCCATTGTAAATCTCCTTAAAAAGTTTTGTTGTTTTGGCCTTCTTCCTAAACTATATAAAAAAAATCTTTATTACTTACTATTGACCCTGTCTGATCAATGGGCATGCTCTTGAGCCTGACCGAAGTATACAACGGTGAGCAGAACAAAAACCATGGCCTGAACCAGAGAAACAAGTACACCAAGCAGCATGATTGGCAGTGGTGCAAAATAGGCACCGGCCAGCATGAAAAGGATTCCGAGCAGAGTCTCTTTAGCCATGATGTTACCGAAAAGACGAATGGAGAGTGAAAGCAGACGGGCAATGTTACTGATAAGCTCGATGGGCAGCATCAACGGAATCAGAACCGGGATAGGTCCTAGAAAATGTTTGATGTAGGCAGCACCATGAGCACGAATACCAATAATATGATGGGTCACCCAGACAATGGCGGTCAATGCCAGGGTGGTATTAATTGATGAAGTTGGAGACATAAAACCGGGGATAAGGCCGATGAGGTTACCAACTGCAATGTACAGTGCAAAAGTAGCAATCATTGGAAACAATTTCTCGGTGAGCTCTCTTCCCATGTTGGCATCAAAGAAATCATACATTCCGCCAATGAGCAGTTCCCAGAAATTCTGTCCCTTACCAGGAATCATCTCGATGTTGCTGAGAGTCAATTTACCAACCACTACCAGAAAAATCATAACAAACCAGGTATAGGTCATATACGGTTCACAAAGCTTTTCCAAAAATCCATGCCCAATAGGACCATGTGGAATCGGCAACCCTAATTTCTCCAAAATAAGTGAAATAAATAGTATCGGATGTTCCATAACTCTCCCTCTTACCCTTTCCTTCTTAAAAAGTAGCGTCCCGCCACACTGAGCGTTGTCAGAATAATGGCAAAAACTACAGTTGATAGCCCCAGAAGCAACCCAATCACATCAGCCTTACCGCTCCTGATAAAAAACAGCAGGATCACAGCGATTACAGCCAGCCGGAGCCAAAATTTGACAATATAAACGGACTTTCCACTTTGCTTCTTTTCTTTTTCCTTACCCTCCTCCGGAGGTTCAAAGGTTTTCAAAAAAGAGGCAATGTCTCTATGCCCTGAAAAAAAACTCGCAATGGCTATCACTCCGCCAACCAGCACTGACTGAGCAAAAGACCATGACATAATCAGCCACGACCCAACCGTCAGCACCACAAGAAAACCAAAGCTCACAGTCTGTACCTGTTTTAAAGAAATATCAAGCACAGTCTGTCACTCTTCTGAATCCTCGTCCTTTGATTTAGCTGCCGGAGTCCGCAATATATCAAACAGACTTTTAAATCCGGCAAATACTCCAAAGGCCAGGCCGATAAAGGTAAACCAGGGTGAGGTGCTTCCATCAAAGAAATGTTCATCCAGATAGATACCGCCCCCTAAGCCTATGAAAATTGCGGCCACAAAGGTAAATCCGATATGTCCATAATTCCCGAGCAGGCTGACCATCTCGGTACTCAGTTTTGCCATTCTTGTTACCACCTATTGATGCTATACCCCGGTAAACGATAAGTAAGCCGGGACTCAGCTCAGTACCCCCTTGTGGGGGTGAAAGTGCCTTTATTAAATTGTTTTCTGTAAAGAAACAAACAAACAATTCGAAAGCACTAAAAACTCTGTGGCAAACAGATCAAATTTGTTAGCATGCCCACCCGCCAAAGTCAACGATTTTTTTACTTTTCAGCCAATTTTTTGAATGACCATTCAGTCATTTTTATGGCTTTTTCCAGGTCTTCCCGGCTATGAGCTGCTGAAATAAAAGCAACTTCGAATTGAGAAGGAGCAAGGTAAATTCCCTTACTCAACATTTGACGATAATGACTTCCGTAGCGATCAGTATCTGATTTCATGGCGGAATTAAAATCGGTCACCGGACTGTCAGTGAAAAACCCTGTCATGAGTGAGCCGACCCGATTAAGAGTAACCGGGATCCCGGCGGCTTCAGCTGCTTTGTTTAAACCCATTGCAAAATTTTCCGCTTTTTCATTTAGCTCTTGATAAAATCCGGGCTTTTGCAGCAGTTTCAGGTTGGCAATACCTGCTGCCATAGCCAAAGGGTTTCCTGAAAGTGTGCCTGCCTGGTAAACAGGCCCATCTGGAGCAATCTGATCCATAATGTCAGCCTTACCACCATAGGCGCCAACAGGCAGCCCACCACCAATAATCTTCCCTAAACAGGTAAGATCGGGCATAATGCCAAAATATTCCTGGGCACCTCCGTAAGCCAGGCGGAATCCGGTGATCACCTCATCGAAAATCAAAATAATACCCAGCTCTGCAGTGAGATCTCGTAATTTCTGTAAAAAAGTCTCAGAAGGTGGCACACATCCCATGTTACCGGCAACTGGTTCCACAATCACACAGGCTATGGTATCGCTCTTATCTCTCAGGGTCTGTTCCAATACTTCATCATCATTATAGGGAATTGAGATGGTATTTTTCACTATATCTTCAGGTACACCAGGACTTCCGGGAATTCCCAGGGTAATCACTCCAGAACCGGCTTTCACCAGGAATGAGTCGGCATGCCCATGATAACAACCATCAAATTTAACGATAACATCTTTCCCTGTGTATCCCCTTGCTAGCCTTACGGCACTCATTGTAGCCTCGGTTCCCGAATTAACAAACCGAACCTTTTCAAGGGAGGGGACAGCCTCTACCACCATGGAGGCCAGAGCCATCTCCTTAGTAGTCGGAGCGCCAAATGATGTGGAATCCTGCGCTGTTTCCACAACGGCCGTCACAATCTCAGCGGGAGCATGCCCATGAATCATGGGTCCCCATGAACAGACAAAATCGATATATTCATTACCATCGACATCATATACTTTTGAACCTTTGGCTTTTTGGATAAAAACAGGATCGCAGCCAACAGAACGACACGCCCTGACCGGGCTGTTCACCCCTCCGGGAATCACTTTCTTGGCCATCTCAAACATCTTTCCGGAAACAGTTGTGTTCATTTCAACATCCTTATATTTGGAATAATTACAATCAATAATGCCGCAAAAAAACTATCTGCAATCTCAAGACAGGAGATTGTCAGAGAAGAGAACATACCATAAGTTATAAAAATCTGTCAAACAGCTTTCATCCTTGTTCTTACAACCTTCATATACAACGTATGTTGAAATTGTCTGGAATATGCCTGAGACATGCCATATTTTTCTTGTCATGGAAAACAGCAAAGGGTACACTGTGAAATTATTTTTAATCAATATACCTTCTTTGAAAAAAGAAACATTCTACGGAATCCTATTCAGATTGGAGAAATACAATGGCCAGCGATAAAGTAAAAGAAGTAAGTGATGCTGATTTCGACTCAGTAATAGCCTCTGATACCCCCTGTCTTGTTGATTTCTGGGCCCCCTGGTGTGGCCCATGCAAAGCCATCGGCCCAGTGGTTGAGGTTCTGGCAGAGGAATATGATGGAAAGGCAACGATCGTAAAAATGAATGTGGATGACAACCCTGCCACCCCCGGCAAATTCGGCATCCGTGCCATTCCCACCCTGATCCTTTTCAAGAGCGGTGAAAAAATCGATCAGGTTACTGGTGCTGTCGGTAAAGCTCAACTTATTGACCTGATTAATAAAGCCCTGTAATTAGCAATCCGGCTTGCCGCAGATTTCCTTTCTGCCGCAAGCCCGCTATCTCCCCCACCATTATCATTTTATTCCCATGACCAGCACTCATCACAAATTGATTATTTTAGGCGGAGGACCAGCCGGACTCACTGCCGGACTCTATGCTGCCCGAGCCAGAATGGATCACCTGCTCATAGAAAAGGGTGCGGAAGGCGGGCAAATTCTTCTCACTGACTGGATTGATAACTACCCCGGCTTCCCCGACGGTATCTCCGGATTTGACCTTGCTGATAAAATGGCCGCCCATGCTAAACGATTTGAGATGAATTCAATGTTCGGCAATGTGGTGTCCATGGATCTTGGTGAACCAATCAAACAACTTAACCTGGAAGATGGTACATCTTTAAGCTGTGACAGCTTAATCATCTGTACCGGTGCCCATCCTCGCCCCCTTGGTATTCCAGGAGAAAAAGAACTTACCGGCAAAGGCGTGTCCTACTGTGCCACCTGTGATGCCCCTTTTTACCGCAACCAGCACGTGGCAGTGGTGGGAGGCGGAAACACAGCAATACAGGAAGCAGCACATCTCACCAAGTTTGCCGACAAAGTTACTATTATCCATCGCCGTGACGAATTACGGGCCACTAAAATTCTTCAGGAAAAGGCTTTTGCCAACCCCAAGATTGATTTTATCTGGAACAGCAACGTTACTGCAATCAAAGGGAATGACGGAGTGGAACAGCTCCAACTTATGGACAATGACGGAAAGGAGTCCACACTAAACGTTGATGGGATCTTTGTCCTTATTGGAGTACTACCCAATAATGAAATGTTACCCCTCGCTGACCTCAAGGCTGACGACGGAGGATTTATTCCCACCGACCTGGAAACCCGAACTGCAGTAGCCGGAGTCATGGCTGCCGGAGATATACGCAGCAAAGAAGTACGTCAGGTTATCAATGCTGCCGGAGAAGGAGCCACTGCCGTGCTGGCTGCCGAAAACTATCTCACCAATCTCAGCTGAGTCGAATCATTATGATGTCCCGTTTTAATCAAATTTGCAAACGTTCGAGTTTTTTACAATTCTCTCTAAAACTAGTGCTTCTCAGCACCCTTCTCATCTCACTTGGGAGTTGTTCCACAATTAACTCATGGTTTGGGAAAAATGTAGATGGATCACCAGTACGTCTTTCAGCCGAAACATTGGCCGGCAAAGGCATGGAAGAATTTTCCACAGGAAGATACTATAAAGCACGAAAGTATTTTGACGAAATCCTGGACTATTACCCCTTTAGCCCGGAGGCCAGGCTGGCACAACTAAAAGGAGCTGACAGTAACTACTACATGGAAAACTACCAGGAAGCGCTCATGCTCTATCATGAATTTGAAGAGCGCCATCCCACCAATGAAGCAATTCCTTATGTCATGTACCATATTGGCATGTGCCATTATCAGCAAATCGACCGTATTGACCGTGATACAAGCGGGGCGGAAAGTGCAATTAAAGAATTTTCAAAGCTCCTGCGGGCCTTTCCGAACTCTCCCTACAGCAACGAAGCCAACGCAAGAATCAGGGCTGCCAATGAATTCCTGGTCAATCACGAATATTTTGTGGTTGAGTTTTATCTCAGAACTGAAAAATACGAAGAGGCTCAGAGTCGCCTCCAGTATCTATTGAATACCTACCCACACGCTTCCATTGCCCCAAAAGCAAAACAGTTGTTAGAACGATTGGAAGCCGGTGATCCTCCAGGGTTCAATCTCTCTGCCTGGTTCCAGGACAACCTCTTGCCGGACTGGACAATTTTCAGCTCGGATGAGGATGAAACGGTAACGAACCCATCCTCTCAGAAATAAATTGTATTTTGAACTATTCAGGTGATAGCTGGTAATTTTCCTAACCGCTGTCCTGTAACCTGAATAGCAACTATTTCAATCAATAACAACACCCTTTCCTGCAAACTGGATATGCTCTGCGCTTTTATGAATCGGGGCAATGGCATGAACGCCGCCACACTCCGGACACTTACCGACAAAAGTTATCAGGGTAAAAGCTGCATTGCAACCCTGGCAGGTTATTTCATACCCGCCATCCTCGATCAATTGATCCCTTACAGCGCCTTCATGGGCATTATAGACAAATTCAACCAACTCCCGACCTGTGGAGAACGGCCCTGTTCCCGAGCCATGTTTATCTGTAGAACCGCAACTTGGACATCCTGACATAATACGTACTCCTTAATATACTTTTTTATCATTCTTAACGCGTAACTATTCAGGTGATAGCTGGTAATTAGTCTAACCGCTGTCCTGTAACTGTTTAGGAGCACCCCATATCTGTGCAGGCAGGCTGGAGAACTATAGTAGTTCCTATGTGAGCCAGCCTGACCGTGCAGAGATGGGGTGCTCCTGAATAGTTACCTTAACGCTTACGCTTTTGCATAGCGATATACAAATTTTCTACTTTCGTCCTTGCCCAAGGCGTCTTTCGCAGAAACTTAAGGCTGGACTTCACAGAAGGATTGCTGTTAAAGCACCTTATTGTGATACGTTTCCCTAATGTATCCCAGCCATATTGCTCAACCAGGCTGTTCACGATATTCTCAAGAGTCACACCGTGTAAAGGGTTTTTCACCTGCTGTTCATTCATGGGATGATACCAGAGAATAAAAATATCCGGGAATCCTGACTTCAAAGGTCATCTCTTCCCTGGTAAAAGGATGGACGATTGTTATTGAAGCTGCATGAAGAGTCAGTCGTTTAATACCCTTTTCCTTTCTTCCATACTTTTTATCCCCGGCCACCGGCCAGCCTTTTTCAGCAAAATGGACACGAATCTGATTTTTCCTTCCTGTCAGCAAATCCACTTCAAGGAGGCTATACTTATCAGATTCCTGTAAAACCTTATACCCTGTTTTTGCAAGCTTCCCCTTTTCAGGATCTTTCACAGAGTACATCTTATGAATACTATTCTCTGCAAGATATGAAGTAATAACACCCTGCTTCTCAGGTAAAACCCCATGCACTACGGCAAAGTAAGTTTTCTTAAAATTCTGCCACTCGTCCTGAAGATAACGTTTGGCTTTTTCATTCTTAGCAAAAACGATAACTCCAGAAGTATCTCGATCCAGACGATGAACAATAAATATCCGGTTTTTAGATTTTTGATTCCCTTTTCGAACGTAGTCTGTCAAAAGGTAATATGCGGTATTCTCTCTATCTTTTGCATTACTCACCGTTAAAAGACCATTCATTTTATCTACAACCAGGATATCATGGTCTTCATAGATAACAGAAAGCCCTTTTGGCTGAAATCTTTTAGGCGGGCTTTTAAATTTTTTCTGATTTCTCATTTTATTCACAGTAGTCACACAACAATTCAGTACTTACCAGGGAGGTTTGCTGACTTTGCGAGGTGATGATCCCCCCCCATACTGAGATAACAATTTATCCAATTGATTGGCAAAAGCCTGGCGATCCCCCTGATTGAGCACTGGCGGCCCACCGGTATCCACCCCGCTGGCCCGCAGACTATCCATGAAATCTCTCATGCTGAGGCGGGATTTTATGGTGTCGGCAGTGTACAACTCCCCACGAGGCCCAAGAGCCTGTCCACCTTTCTCAATCACCTCTGCAGCCAATGGGATATCGGCAGTTATAACAAGATCACCCGGATCAAGTCTTTTCACTATCTCATTGTCTGCAACATCAAATCCTGCAGGAACCAGAACAAAAGCAACAAAGGATGATACAGGGATGCGCATCGATTGATTTGCAACAAGCGTTGTCTGCACTCCGGTACGCTCTGCTGCTTTGAACAAAATCTCTTTGATCACCACAGGACAGGCATCGGCATCTACCCATATTTTCATTTTATATCAGGTAACAATCTTCTCTTCTTCTTCTTCTGCAAATGTTTCTGAAACAGGAGACACCTCCATTGCCCTGACCGGACAGATCGGAACACAGAGCGAACAGCCCGTACATTTTTCAGGATCAAAGACAACCTCCATGCTGGGACGCTTTATGTACAGTGCACCAACCGGACAGATACCAGTACAGGCTCCGCACTGAAAGCATTTTTCGTCATCCCTTTTTATGGCAGCAGCCAGTCGTTCCGCCTTCACACCGAAAGACTTCAGATACTCCAAGCCATCATTAACTTTATCTTTTGCTCCTTTCAACTCCAGGATCATCACCCCTTCGCGCTGGGGGAGAATGTCAGCTTTCAGGATATTAAATTCAACGTCATACTGTTTGACCAGTTGATAAATAATGGGTTCACTACTGGTCTCTTTAGGAAAACGTAATATATAAATTCGTGTTGCCATACCACACCTCTGTTCAATATATAAATTTCAACTTACCAATTCCGTTGTGATTTTTTTCACAAGTATCTCTATTGGAGCATCTGTATCTATTTCTATCACCTGCTCCTTGTCAGTTGCAACCTGGAAACGTTTTTTCTGGGCAAGATAGATCTGCCAGTTTCCATCTGACACGGCATCAAGATCGCCGGCTCGCATATCCAATCGTTCTTTCACAACTTTCTCAGAACAGAAGCAATGCACAAATACCAGCCGAACCCGTTCTGCAAAATGTTCCCGCAATAAATCCCGTTCGTTTAAGGACTGATACGAACCATCAAGTACCACACAGGCCTGCTTGTTATCTTTAAAATGACGATCAGCATGTTCAATTAAGGCATCATAAGTACGTCTGCTGAATTCCGGAGTATAAATCCCCTTATCCACTTCTTCCTGCTGACCTGTCTCGGGAGCAAGCCCGGCAAGTTCCTTACGTACCCTGTCTGAATTATAATAAGGCAGGTCATACTGTTTTGCCCAGGCAGAAGCAAGATAACTCTTCCCTGTTGCAACCATCCCGAAAAAAACAAGCAGAAGTTTTTCAGGCCGCTGCATATTTTTCTGCCAGGAAAAAATACTTTTTCGCCTGCTCTATACAGGCGGCAGTGATCTTTTCATCCACTGCTGGATCGCTGGCCGTGAACAGTGCAATTTTCGCACGCACATACGTACGATAACATTTATAAAAATTCAACATGTTTACAAGCCCATCATCGCTGGATTTTGCTGCAAACTGTTCAATAAAATAGTTCGAGAGCTCTGTCTCGCCATGAAAATCCAGATCCATGGCCAGGAAAGCCACATCAGCCGCCACATCCGAATAGCGAAAACGTTCATTGAACTCAATGCAGTCAAAGATGTTGACAGGATCTGTAAGACAGATATTTGCCGAGTGCATATCACCATGGCAATCTCGAATCTTGCCCGCATCAATACGCGCCTGAAAACGATCTTCGTGGCTGAGAAACTCTTTGGAATAGCTAACTATTGCATCAAACTGCTTTCTGGTGAGAGCACCTTGATCCACAAAATTTTCCGTCTGTTCAAAATTCTCAAGTACATTGACCGCAACCGACGAAGCCTGCCCAAACGCCTGTATGGCTGCATCCCCTGCCGCTGCCTGATAAAAAGGAACCAGTTGGTCAATGATAGCATCGAGATGCTCACGGTTCAATTCTCCTGCAGCCATGACCCGGCCCATCATTCTTTCTTCCGGCATTCTCGCCATTCTGATACCGTACTCCACAACTTCTCCACTGCCATTCAGACAGAAGCCTTCCCCATCTTTATTTATGGTCACCAGTTCTTTGTATAAATCAGGACAAAGCCTGCGATTTAGCTGGAGTTCCTGTTCACAATAATATTTTCTTTTCTCAAGGGTTGAAAAATTAAGAAACCCGAAATCAACAGGTTTCTTCCATTTATACACAGAATCCCCTGCGAGCAGGACAAAAGAAATATGGGTCTGCACCAGGCTTATATCAGCGGCTGAGTGCGGATAACTGCTTTCCTGCTGCAGATATTGGATATAGGACGGAAGATTCACATCGCTCATTAAACAAACTCCTTTAAATATAAAAAATGATGGTACGAAACTTTACCTTACTTTAATATAATGATACTTTAAACTTTTCACTTTTAACTTTCCACTTTAAACTGGCATCTCATGAATCAGGACAGTATACAAAAACTCCTCACAGGTGTGCAGCAGGGAGATTGCTCCATTGAACAGGCTTTGCACAAGCTTCGCCATATGCCTGGACAATCCATCAAGGATGCCTGCATAGACCACCATCGGAGCCTCCGAACCGGGATTCCGGAAGTCATATACGGAGCATCAAAAAGCAGCGAACAGATCATAGATATTGCCAAAACATTCCTTCAACAGCAATCTCTGTTTCTCGCCACTCGTATTGACTCGGAAAAAGCAACGATAATCCGCAAAGCCCTTCCGCAAATCACCTATCACAAACAGGCAAGGATGCTCTCCTGCAACCTGCAGGAGTATGACCCCACACATGTTCGCGGCAATATTGTCATACTCTGTGCCGGAACATCAGACATTCCCGTGGCAGAGGAAGCCCGAATAACAGCCGAAAGTCTCGGCAACCCGGTTTCAACCCATTATGACGCCGGTGTGGCAGGTCTTCACCGTTTGTTCAACAAACAGGAACTCATCACATCCGCCACTGTCATTATTGTGGTTGCCGGTATGGAAGGAGCGTTACCCAGTGTCGTGAGCGGCATGTGCAGTTGTCCAGTGGTGGCTGTGCCCACATCAATTGGTTATGGCACATCCTTCGGTGGCATTACCGCACTTCTCGGCATGCTTAACAGTTGTGCACCCGGCCTTGCTGTGGTCAATATCGACAACGGATTTGGAGCCGCCTGTCATGCTTCATCCATTAACAGAAAAAATACTCCCCAAGCCTTGCAAGATTCAGGCATTACAGTATAATCGCAGACACTTTTTATCCATACAAATGATAACGGTTTAACAGTTACATTCTGAAATTATATGTAATTTGGGGATACACCTGAATAGTTACAGACAAATTATCTTTAAAAAAAAAATTTACCAAGATAGACACACAAACAAAAGGTATATAAGTGAACACATCACTCAAACTGAAGATTTCCGCACTCATCTTTATAATCGCTCTCTCCGTTGTCACCATTATTCCATCTTTTTATAGCTCCACTCCAGACTGGTGGAAAAAATACATGGCACCCGAAGGTTTGCGCCTTGGTCTTGATCTTCAGGGTGGTATGCATCTTGTCCTCAAGGTCAACCTGGACAAGGCTGAAGCAGACTCCCTTGAACTTGCTGCCACTGAACTGAAAGACAGCCTCAGAGAACAAGGCATAAGTGCCGTACGGACAAAATCCGATCCGGGAACTGTTCTTTTCACCCTGCCGAACTCCGGTGCTGTAGATACCGTGAACAGGGTGGTGAAGGATAGCCTTACTGAAATCAATGTAAAGGTGGATGCCAAGGAAGGATCCTTTCCTAAAATCACAGTAACTCTGAAAGACTCGGAAATCGATTTTATTCGAACCCATGCCGTGGAACAGTCCCTTGAGATTATCCGTAACCGGATTGATCAATTTGGTGTGGCAGAACCTGTAATTATCCGCCAGGGAGAGGCAGAAATTGTGGTGCAGTTACCTGGTGTCAAAGATCCCAAGCGAGCACTCAAGCTCCTTGGTGAGACTGCCCAGCTTGAATTTAAACGGGTCGCTGATGCTGCCGGCCTCAATATTGGCCTGCTTGCAGAAGAATCTCTTACTGCAGGCCAGTGGGATGGTACATGGACCAGCCATGAAGAAATGGCAAAGCTGAATCACGCTCTGCAAAATCGGCTACCACCGGACACCAGGATCTATATTGAGAAAGATACTGACAACCAGACAGGGAGAGAAATAATTCGTCCCATCCTTCTGGATAATCAAATCTTAATGACAGGAGAAATGGTTAAGAATGCCCAGGTACGAATCTCAAACCAGTTCAACGAACCCTATGTTTCCATTGATTTCACTTCCAAGGGCGGCAGAGTTTTTGCCAAACTCACTGAAGAAAATGTTGGCAAACGAATGGCCATTGTACTGGATGATGTAGTTCGTTCAGCGCCTGTAATCCGTGAAAAAATCCTTGGCGGTTCCGCCCAGATCAGTGGAACGTTTACCCATGAAGAAGCAGCGGATCTTTCCATTGTCCTTCGTGTTGGTGCGCTCCCTGCACCCGTTGATATTATCCAGAACATGACGGTAGGAGCAAGTCTTGGCCAGGATTCCATTAATAAAGGAATGACTTCCGGTCTCTTTGGCGCTCTTATTGTGCTGGCCTTTATGGCCATTTACTACCGTCT
>JAOZQU010000031.1 GCA_029932055.1 Desulfocapsa sp. | reverse complement strand
TTCTCAATCTAACAAAGAACGAACATAGAGGATTCATCATGGGTATAACAAGTGCACTGTACAGCGGCGTGAGTGGTCTCAATACTAATTCCCAGGCAATGAGTGTTTTGGGTAATAACCTTGCCAATACAAATACTATTGGCTTTAAGGGCGCAAGGTCTCTTTTTTCAGACATGCTTTCTTCCACAATTTTCGGTTCAGGTGGAACATCACAGGTTGGGCGCGGTGTTAATATGTCCAAAGTTGATAATATATTCAGCCAGGGTACTTTTGAAGCTACAGCATCTGACACAGATGTTGCCATCGAAGGTGAAGGTTTTTTTATATTGAAAGAAGTTGGTAACGACACCGCCTTATACTCGAGAGCTGGTGCTTTTCGGTTTGATCAAGAAGGTTTTCTTGTTAATCCTGAAGGTTTTCATGTCCAGGGAAAACCATTTGATGCTGAAGGCAATCTGATTGCAGGAGATCCCGCTGATATTCAAGTCCAGAATGTTGGCTTGGTTCCAGCTAAGGTCACAGACACCATCAACCTGGTAACAAATCTTGATTCCAACGCTGATATCATTCCTGCCGGCGATGCATTTAATCCAGAAAATACTCTTACTTTCAACTACTCTTCATCTACAACAACGTATGACACTTTGGGTGAAGCTCATCTGGTAACACTCTATTTTCGAAAACAGGATCCGGCAGCAGGTGGTGCGGAAAACACCTGGGACTGGTACTATTCTGCAGAAGATGACGCTGGATTAGCCATTGGAGATGGCCTCGGTGCAGCACCGCGCGGACAGGTAACTTTTGGACCCGATGGTCAATTGAATCCACCTCTTGCCGATCCAATCCCTAATCCAGTTCCTGTTCCTGCACCAAATGGCCTCGGATTCATAGCTGCAGCAGATATTGACTGGGCTAACGGCTCTGACCCAACCGCCATGAATTTAACCTTTGATACCACCCAGTTCAACAGTGAATCATCGGTAATATCCCAGAATCAGAATGGATATGGGGCTGGAAACTTGACCAGTGTCGGGATTAATGCCAACGGTGAGGTGGAAGCTGCGTACTCAAATGGAGAACGAGTGAAAATAGCTGCTCTTGTTCTTGCAAAGTTTAATAACCCTGGCGGGCTTGAACTGGTAGGTTCAAATATGTTTGTTGGTACTGATGCATCAGGTGCTCCACGAAGTGGCTTGCCGGGACCTGAACTTGGAAAGATTTTCACAAACTCCCTTGAGCAGTCCAACGTGGATATGGGACAGGAATTTGTAAAGATGATCACTGTGCAGAGAGGTTTTCAGGCCAACTCAAAAATAATCACCACCGTAGATGAACTTCTGGGAGAATTGATTAATCTCAAACGATAAATTTCCTGTATTTTCTCATGTGCTTTTATACATTTTCCAGACAATGGAGAAAGTATGAAAGCACATTCTTTCCTTCCCACTCCCTGCCTGACTGTCAAGTTAAGTGTTAGTTATTCGTCGTTAACAATTGATAATTGATTATTTGCAATGTTATTTCAATAAGTCACCAAGAAGCACTTCTGTTAATAATCAATAATCAATTGATAATGGTTAATTATTAATGTTTTGAAATAGTTGTTTTGTACCCTCTCTCACTTAATTAAAACTATTGGCAGACAAAGCAAATTTTTCAGCCCTCCCCCCATATTTCTCCACGCACAAGGGTGTCATATTTATGACACTCTTGTGCTACCATTCATTTCCACCTTTCCTCAAATTAAAAGTTTCGATAATTCACGAAGAAACAAGGGTTAATGGAGTCTTGTTAATCCGGAATATTTTTTGCATTGTTTTTTGAAACGCCAGATTATAAGATTCATTATACATTCTAATATCATTTTCTGTAGCGGAGGATTTTTCTTTGGATATTGCAACAATAATTGGTTTAGCTCTTGCTTGTGGCCTGATGCTTATGGCCATTCTTCAGGGTGGACCGCTGAGCATTTTTATTAACGTTCCATCGGGAATGATCGTTTTTGGCGGCACCATAGGAGTAGCGCTCGTCCATTATCCTTTATCTGATATCCTTGGTGCTGTTGCTATTGCAAAAAAAACAATTCTAAATAAGGATGAAGATCCCCATGGACTCATTGTCCAACTTATGGAGTTTGCTAATAAAGCAAGAAAAGAAGGTATATTATCTCTGCAGGGAATGATGGACAGTGTTGAAGATGAGTTCCTTGTAAAAGCAATGCAAATGGCTGTTGATGGCCAGGAGCCTGACACTTTAAAAGCCATGCTTACCACCGAGCTTGAATATCTTTGCGAACGACACGATAAAGGGCAGGATATTTTCACCTCTCTTGCTTCTTACGGTCCAGCCATGGGAATGGTTGGGACATTGATCGGTCTTGTACAGATGCTTATGAACATGTCTGATCCGGATTCCATTGGTCCTGCCATGGCAGTAGCATTGCTCACCACGCTTTACGGTGCTGTGCTGGCAAATGTATTCTGCGCACCCATGGCCGGTAAACTGAAAAACAGATCCGCTTCGGAAGCTCTCATAAAGAACCTTGTTATTGAAGGTATGCAATCCATTCTATCCGGCGAAAATCCACGAATTATGGAACAGAAACTACACTCCTTTATCGCCCCTAAACTCAGAGAATCAACGTTCAAGTAAAAGGGTACCATTATCATGGCTGACGACGAAAATAAGGGAACTGCTGAAGAGGTTAAATGTCCCAAATGTGAATGTGTTGCTGGTGCGCCTGCCTGGATGACGACCTTTGCCGACCTGGTCACCCTGCTCCTCACCTTTTTCGTACTCCTGCTTTCCATGGCAAATATGGAAGAAGTTAAATTTGCAGAGGCCTCAGCTTCCATCAGAAGTGCCTTTGGTGCCCATTCACTACCAGCACCGAGTAAGTTTTCCATACCGATCATTCCTGCACCTCCCATATCTAAATTTTCACCTATTCAAAATGAGATGGCATCAAAAGTTTATAAACGGATACAGTCTCAGCTAAAATCCGATAATATTCCCGAGGATGTTGAACTCATTAAAAAGGAGGACGATACCATAATTTTACGCATCAATGACTCTGTTCTGTTTCAAAAAGGAACTTCTACCGTCTCCCCCTCTGCATATCCGACTTTGCGCAATCTTGCTGATATTATCAGACCCTTACCAATGCGGTTGCGCATTGAAGGACACACAGATAACACTCCAGTTTCCAATCGAAAAATTGGTAACTGGAACCTTTCTGTTGATAGAGCGGTCTCTGTCATGCGATTTTTCAAAAAAAGTGATCTTCTTCCGCTGGATAGAATGGCGGCAATCGGCTATGGCTCAGACAGGCCCATCCTTCCAAACACAAATGATACGAATAAGGCAAAAAACAGAAGAGTTGATTTTGTTCTTCGCGCCAACAATAGTATTGGTCTTGGTCCGACTGGTGCTAAATCCAGGGAACTTCCACTATAATGTATAAAGGACATGACAATGGCTGACGAAAAACAAAAGAAAAAAGATGAAGAATCAAGTGAAGAAGGCGGTGGTAGTAAAAAAAAGTTGATTATAATCATAGCAGCAGCTGTCATTCTTCTTTTAGCCATAGGGGGTGGTGCTTATTTCTTTTTGAAACCTGCCCCTGTTGAAGGAGAAATCGTAGACCCCGGGCTTGCTGTACCTGTGCCTGAGATTACTCAAAGCACTGAAATTGGACCAATGGTTGAGATTAAAGAGTTCATTGTTAATATCATCAGTGAAGAAGACAGACATTATGTTAAGGCATCATTTACACTTGAATTGAACAAAGAAGAGGCTCTGGAAGAGACAAATAAGAGAATGCCTCAAATCAGAGATGCCATCCTCCTCCTTGTGGGAAACAAAACATACGAAGAGCTTCATGATCTGCAGGGTAAGAAACAACTAAAGGCAGAGCTAGTCAGCAAGATAAATTCCTTTTTACAGAATGGCAGAGTAAAAGCCATTTATTTTACAGATTTTGTTGTCCAATAAGGGAAGAGGATAGCAGTGGAACCGATTCTATCAAAAGAACAGATTGCTGAATTATTACTCGGTATTAAAAGTGGCCAGGTTTCCACTGATCTGAAAGATGAAGACCTCTCTGTAAGTCAGGTAAATGCTGAGTCGATCAACCTGTTCGATATGGCGAGGTCTTCTGATAGCCAGCAACGTATTCCTAACCTTGATATTATCCTCGACCATTTTGCCCAGAATTTTGCCATCACTCTGACCAATCAACTGCAGAGAACATTCACAATCACAAGAACTGGAATTGATACCCTTGAGTTTCAAGAGTATCTGCTTTCACAAAAAGATGCAGGTGCCATTGGGGTTTTGAGTCTTGATCCCTTAAAAAATGGTGCTCTGATGGTACTTGATTCAGAGCTGTGTTTTTCTCTTATCGAAACCATGCTGGGTGCCTCAACAGAAATGGATCCACTTCAACTGGATCGAAAGCCGACCACCATTGAATTGAATATTCTGAAATCTATTATAGTTCAGGCATGTTCCGACATTGATAAAGCCCTTGCCCAGATTATTGAAACCGAATCATCAATTGTTAAAATTGAAAGCAATTCAAGACTAGTGTCAATAGCTGAAAATGATGCCGATGTGTTGGCAGGCCGTTTCCAGATTAAAGTTGGTAGCCTATCAGGGAAATTTGATCTTGTCTTTCCAGTTGCAACCCTCGATCCTGTTCGTGATCAGTTGCGCGACCTTTTAACGGTTACAACAGTCAGTCAATCGGGCTGGTATGATCTGCTCTTAAGTGAAGTAGAAAAAATGTCTTCCACGGTTATTGCCCAGTCCGGCACAGTTACCATGCCAATACGCAACGTAATAAAACTTAAAAAAGGCGACATCATAGATATTGACTACGATCCAAATTCACCACTCAAAATACTTGTTGAAGAAAATCTTAAATTTTTTGCCATTCCAGGAACTGTAAGCGGTAAAAAGGCTATCCACCTGACCGGTGTTTACGACAAAGGAGAATAATATGACTGACGAAGCTATTCAAGATAGTGCCAGACCACAGCCCGAAGAAATTAAAGAACTCCTTGATGAGGAAGGAATGGAAAACGAAACTGTATCTGAAATGGAGGATACCAGTCCGCCTGATGTGTCCCTTGACATGCATAAGGAACGAGGCCTGGAATTTCTTTACGATGTTCCTCTGCAAATATCTGTGGAGGTTGGACGGAGTAAAATTTTATTAAAAGATCTGTTGAAGATGGGTGAAGGGTATATCATTGAGCTTGACAAACTAGCCGGTGACCCACTTGATCTCTATGTCAATTCACGTCTTATTGCCAAAGGTGAGGCTGTCATGGTAGGCGACAAGTTCGGTATTCGTCTGACTGATGTCGTCAGCCCAAGTGATCGTGTTGAGCAACTGGGATAAGAACTTATAATGATAGAAAGCACAGATCCGTCACTTCTCTCCAACTGGCTTCGAATGCTCTGGGGTTTGTTTATTGTCCTGGGGGTTCTTCTGATTCTCTACGGACTTATGAGAAAAAGACTTTCTTTTGCACAATCAAATTCCAAATCAAAAATTAAAATCAGGGAAATTCGCCACCTCATGCCGAAGAAATCACTCTGCCTTGTTGAAGTCGGTGAACAGGAATTCCTGCTTGGTCTTGGCGGTGATACCATCACCCTGCTGTCAACGATTAAAAAGAGCGGGAAGAGCACCACATTCAATGCAACTCTTGCCTCAGCGACAGAACAGCATGAACAACAATCATCCTGACAGCATGCTTAGCGTATGGAGGAATGCTTTTTTATTCATTCCGTTTTGTATTCTGTTTACCCCTTTGATAAGTCACGCAGTCGGACTCCCAACAATCAGTTTCGGCGTTGAGGATGCCAACACGCCACAACAGGTTTCAACCGGGCTTCAAGTTTTATTTTTACTCACCATACTGTCCATTGCCCCGGCTATTCTTCTCATGACGACCTGTTTCACTCGCATTGTCATCGTACTTGGTTTTGTTCGGCAAGCCATGGGAACCCAGAATATGCCACCTACCCAGGTGATAATTGGTCTCGCGCTCTTTCTTTCGTTTTTTATCATGGCCCCAACAATTAACAAAATTAATGAAGAAGCTCTACAACCTTACCTTAGCGAAGAAATTAACCAGAACGATGCGTTAAGTAAAGCTTTAGAGCCCATACGTGATTTCATGTTTGCCCAGGTTAAGGAATCTGAGTTGACTTTGCTTGCTGATATCACCATGGATAATGAGCCATATGACAAGAATGACATCCCCACCATGACGCTTATTCCTGCATTTATGCTGTCTGAACTCAAACTTGCTTTCCAGATGGGATTTATGATCTACATTCCATTTCTTGTTATAGACATGATTGTTGCATCTATTCTCATGTCCATGGGAATGATGATGTTACCTCCTGTTATTATTTCAATGCCTTTTAAGTTACTTCTTTTTGTTTTAGTAGATGGCTGGGCATTGATTGTAGGGTCATTAATTAAAAGTTTTCAGGGCTGATATGAGTATTGAATTTGTTGTAGATGTCTGCAGAAAGGCCGTCCAAGTTGCATTAATGGTTTCAGGTCCTCTTCTTCTGGCTGGAATGATTGTAGGACTTATCGTCTCAATTTTTCAGGCAACGACCCAGATTAACGAACAGACTCTCACCTTTATTCCAAAAATTGTTGCAGTCTTTCTCACTTTGCTCATCATGACTCCGTGGATGATTCACACCATGGTCTCTTTTGCTACCGGAATATTTACGTCCATTGCCACATTTTAGAATCTTGTGGATTTTCAATTACTCCCCATAAACGAGTTCCAGACATTCCTCGTCTGCCTTGCAAGAGTTGCGGGATTTGTTGCTGCCATTCCGATTATTTTAGCCAGCCAGACACCTGCTCAAGTTAAAGCCGGACTGGTCTTCATGATCACTCTGGTTCTTTTTCCAGTAATGGAACCTTCAATTCCTCCTGTGTCATTTCAACCAGTCACATTTATTCTTCTCATGGTTTCCGAAGTTTTGATTGGCAGTATGATAGGACTCATAGCACGAATGATTTTCACAGCAGTTGAGTATGGTGGAACCGTTATCGGGTATCAGATGGGATTTGCTGCAGCCAATGTTTTCGACCCCCAGAACCAACGTCAGATTTCATTGATATCACAATTTCAAAACATTTTTGCTATTCTTATTTTTCTTGCCGTCGACGGGCACCATGTCTTTCTTCAAGTTGCTGCCGAATCGTACAAGCTTCTTCCACCGGGGGCCTTTAATATTTCCGGTGAAGCCATCCCGTATCTCTTGAAATTATCATCCAGAATTTTCTTTCTCGGCATCCAGTTTAGTGCACCAATTCTTGCTGTACTTCTTCTTTCTGGTCTTATTCTTGGTATTCTTGCCAGGGTATTTCCGCAATTAAATGTATTTCTTCTTTCTTTTCCATTGAATATTGGCATTTCTTTTACCGTCATTGGTTTGACTCTTCCGCTGGTAACCACCCTCCTGAGACGGGAATTTGACAATCTTGGTGAGCGATTCTTAACGGTTCTTCATCTGCTTAACTAGCGTAATTCGCTTTCTCTTTATTTTCTTGTTTCATGGCAAACTCTTTGCAAGGTTCTAATACCGGTGATGAACGCTAAGCCGGCACTTTTTTTCAGTATCCCTTCATCTCGTAACACCGCAGGAGCGGATGTCACTAGAAAACAAATAATCAACAATCAATGGTTAATGACTAACGCTTAGCCAGACGGCTATGCCCTTGTGGGGCACAAGTACCTTCACCAAATTCTTTTCAAAAAAAACTCTAATTTGATGTGTCCTTATGGCTGAAGAATCCTCAACCGGCGGAGAAAAAACAGAATCGCCGTCGGCGAAAAGAAGAGCTGATTTTAGAAAAAAAGGACAGGTAGCACAGAGTAAAGAAGTCCAGACAGCTGCATTGTTAACCGTATCGCTTCTGTTTTGGATTTTCTACATGCCTAACTTCTGGAACAGGTTAACGGTTCTCATTTCAGGTATTTGGAGAAATTGCGCATCTTTTCATGGAACGTCAAACGATGTTGTCAATCTTCTGTTTTTTCTTGTAAAAGAATTGGCTGTTCTTCTCCTTCCACTTTTTCTTCTTGTTCTTGTAATCGGCTTTTTTTCAAGTGTTTTTCAAATCGGTTGGCTTTTCACTACCCAGCCCCTGTCACCGGATTTTTCAAAACTCAGTCCCGTTAAAGGAATGGGGCGTATGTTTTCCCTTCGCAGCCTTGTTGACCTGGTCAAATCCATTCTCAAGGTTGTACTCATCGGCTGGATTGCATACGCAACTGTATACAGTCATTTTGAAGAGGCCCTTATTCTGGTTGATACCAGTGTAACTGCAGCAATGCTGTTTATGGGCCGTGTTGCTGTTCTTATCCTTGCGAAAGTATGCGGAATTTTAATACTTATTGCTGCCATTGATTTTCTTTACACTCAGCATGAGATGGAAGAAAAAATGAAAATGACTAAACAGGAAGTCAAAGAAGAATTCAAGGAAATGGAAGGTGATCCTTATATCAAAAGTCAGATCCGGAGAATTCAGCAGGAGATGGCCAAAAAACGTATGATGGCCGAAGTCCCTGAAGCAGACGTTGTTGTCACCAATCCGACACATCTTTCTGTTGCCATCAAGTATGACAATGAATCCATGGACTCACCTGTTGTTGTAGCAAAGGGGGCTGATCATGTTGCCATGCGAATTCGGGAACTTGCCAGAGAAAATGACGTGCCGATAATCGAGAATCCGCCTGTGGCTCGATTGTTGCATAAAATTGACTTGGGGGCAGCCATCCCTGAAGAATTATTCAAGGCAGTGGCTGAAATCCTAGCACATGTATATTCACTAAAAAAACAACCTAATTAACCACGCAGAGCCTGATAAGTTCCTTGGTGGTATGTTTAACTTTATTAACTATAAAAGCATTTTCCGTTTGCTTATTTTTTACACCCCTCAAGGGGGTAGCCATCAAGTTAAGAGATTTGCCTTGTCTGCCAATAGTTTTTAACTAAATGAAGTGATGGCACAAAATGACGAATTCAAAACATTAATAATTAACCGTTATCAATTGATCATTGATTATTAATAAAAGTATTCATTTTGCAATTTATTGAAATAACAGAACAAATAATTAATAACCAATTGTTAACGACTAATAACTAACGCTTAGTTTGACGCCTATGCCCTCAAGGGGGCACTGAAAAGAGTGACAGGAGTTAGGGAGTAAGGCACTAAATGGAACTGACAGGTCAGGGAAGCATCCTAAACAGATTGAACTGGAGAGATCTTCTCCAGCGGGCAGACATTATGGCAGCCTTTGGACTGGTTGCCATCCTGATGATCATGATCATCCCCCTGCCCTCTCTGCTGCTTGACCTGTTTTTGTCCATGAACATTACCATTGCTCTACTGATCCTCATTATCAGTCTCTTTACGGTAAAAGCCGTAGATTTTTCCATCTTCCCGGCTATCCTGCTGGCAACTACACTTTTTCGTCTTTCCCTCAATGTTGCTTCAACACGTTTAATTTTGCTGAAAGGCGATCAGGGTCCATCGGCTGCAGGATCCGTTATTCAATCATTTGGACAATTTGTTGTTGGTGGAAATTATGTTGTTGGGCTTGTTATTTTCATCATTCTTGTTTTGATTAATTTCATGGTTATCACAAAAGGTGCCGGACGAGTTGCCGAAGTTGCCGCCCGTTTTACCCTTGATGCCATGCCTGGTAAGCAAATGGCAATTGATGCTGACCTGAATGCCGGTCTTATCAATGAAAATGAAGCCAGACAGCGCAGGGAGGAAATCAGTAGTGAAGCAAATTTTCATGGTGCCATGGATGGTGCTTCGAAATTTGTAAAAGGTGATGCCATTGCCGGTATCATCATCACCCTCGTTAATATCGGTGCAGGCTTTATTATTGGTGTTATCCAAAAAGGCATGCCCATGGCCGAGGCTGCGGCCAATTATACTATACTCACTGTTGGTGATGGTCTTGTCGGCCAGATTCCTGCCCTTATTATCTCCACCTCAGCAGGTATCTTAGTTACACGGTCTTCTGGAAATACTGATTTTGGGTCGGATATAAAACTGCAGTTCAGCAGATATTCCATCGCCTTCTGGATAGTTTCTATCATTCTCATGGTTATGGCACTTATTCCAGGCCTTCCCTTTATTCCTTTCCTCCTGTTATCAATCGCTTTGGGATTCACTGCCTGGCAATTGGACAAGACCACAAAGCTCAAAGAAGAACTGGTTGAAGAGGAAGCTGCTGCAACGGAACCCCTTCCTAAAGTTGAAGAGAATTATGAAGAACTCCTGAATGTCGATCTTCTTCAACTTGAAGTTGGCTATGGTCTTATTCCATTTGTAGATGCCTCCCAGGATGGAGAACTGCTGGTTCGTATCCAGTCCATTCGCAGGCAATTTGCAATGAGCAACGGTTTTATTGTGCCACCTGTTCACATCAAAGACAATCTTCAACTTGCTCCAAATCAATACACACTTGCATTAAAAGGTGTGGAAGTTGCTCAAGCAGAAATGCTGCCCGGGCATTTCATGGCTATGGATCCCGGTATGGTCACTGAAAAAATAAAAGGAGTACCAACTCAGGAACCCGCATTTGGCCTGCCTGCAATCTGGATCACTGAAGATAAAAAAGAACGTGCCCAGATCGCAGGATACACTGTTGTTGATTGCACTACAGTCATGGCTACCCATATTTCAGAAATCATCAAACAGCACGCCCATGAGCTCATAGGCAGACAGGAAGTACAGGATCTCCTAGATAATTTAGGCAAAACGTATCCGAAACTGATTGAGGAGCTTGTTCCAACTATCCTTACCCTGGGTACCATCATGCGTATACTGCAAAATCTGCTTGCAGAAGGTGTCTCAATACGCGATTTGCGCACTATTCTGGAGTCAATGGCAGATTGGGCACCAGTCACTAAAGACACTGACATTCTCACTGAATATGTGCGACACGCACTGGCCAGAACCATCAGCCATGATCTTGCGGTGGATAATGTTATACCTCTCATCACCCTGGATAAAAAAGTTGAAGATGAAATTTCAAACTCTATTCAGCATAAAGAGACAGGTGGGTATCTGGCAATTGATCCTGCAAAAGCACAGCTTATTCTGGATTCCATTGGCAAGGCTATTCCACTTTTTGAAGGCGGACAACGGCCAACACTTCTTGCTGCACCGCAGATTCGTCCACACGTGCGAAAACTTACTGAACGATATTACCCGCAACTGGTTGTACTCTCACACAACGAGATACTCCCAAACATTAAAATAAGATCAATTGGCAGCGTAAACTTCAATGCAAGTTAAAGTTTTTGAATCATCTGATATGGCAAGTGGCTTGAAAATGGTCAAGGAGGAATTAGGTCCTGACGCCCTGATTTTGTCTACTAAAACCATACGTTCCGGTAAACTTGGTCTCCTTGGCAAAAGCCGTTTTGAAATCACAGCTGCTGTTGATTCAGTATGGCCTGACAAAAAAAATAATACTCTGAATTTCCAAGCCAAAGCTCAGGATAAACTTACAGAAAGAGATATTTTACTTGGTGCTGATATTGATCAGCCACAGGACGAATCACTCACCTACAACGCTGCTTTACAGCTTAAGGGCTTACAATCCAACGGGCCTGAATCCATACCAATCAAGCAGGAATCTCCAGTTACATGCACGGAAAACCAGTCAAATTTACAATCCGAAGTTGATGAACTTAAGGGGATGATAAAAAACCTTGGTCGGGAAATGCTGAGAATCAACAATTCTCAGCCAACAGTCAGAAAAACCCTGGCAGCTAATCATTCCAAAACTGATGACGCACACCTCCAATCACTTCAGCAACGTCTCCTTGATTATGGAATCACACCTGAAACAGCAAAAACAATATCCGGTTTTGCTTCTGAAGCTCTTACACTTGATCAACTGACCGACCCTTTTAAGCTGCAGGAATATCTTGAAGAGATCATTCAGGAGTTTATTCATGTCAATGAAGATATATTTAAAGAAAATAAACGACAACACAGAGTTGCCCTGGTCGGCCCCACAGGCGTTGGAAAAACAACCACTCTTGCCAAGATTGCAGCAAGTTACCTGAGTAAACATTCCCCGTCCATTGGATTTATCACCATAGACACTTATAGAATTGCAGCTGTCGAGCAGTTAAAAGTTTATGGTGATATCATGAACATTCCGGTTGAAGTCGTGCTTAGCCCTGAACAGCTTGAACAGGCTTTGCTTAAACTCCGTGACAAGGATCTCGTTCTTATTGACACTGCAGGGCGTAGTCCGCAGGATAGTCTTTGCATAGAGGAACTGGCCTCATTTCTCAACCCTGATCTTGGTATAGAAAAACATCTTGTTCTTTCAGCTACCACTCGCGACAAAGAACTTTTTGAGGCCATTCAGCGTTTTTCTCTTCTGGACATTGATAATACAATCATTACAAAAATTGATGAATGCACAAGTCTTGGGCTACTTCTCGACATTCAGATTCGAGAAAAGATCCCGTATTCGTATATTACCAATGGTCAAAGAGTCCCTGAAGACATTATGGAAGCGGATAAGAAAATATTGACCCAGCTTATTATGTCCCCCGGTAAAGGATTACCATATGAATAATTCACCTTCTGCTGTACAGGATCAAGCCGATACCCTGAGAGCCATGGGAAAAGATAGTGACTCATCTGTATCCCACAGCTATCAAGAATCAGCAACACGGGTTTATGCCATTACCAGTGGTAAGGGTGGAGTGGGGAAAACCGCAGTGGTAGCAAATATTGCTACTGCCATGGCTAAAATCGGTAAGAAAGTACTCATTCTGGATGCTGATCTTGGTCTTGCAAATATTGATGTGGTCTTTGGTATTGCCCCCCGATACAACCTCAATCATTTTTTTTCCGGAGAACACGATCTCAGCTCCATACTTGTTGACGGCCCGCATGGTATTAAAATACTACCGGCAGGATCCGGAGTACAAAATTTCACTAGACTCACTTCCAGTCAAAAACTCAAATTGCTTGATGGGCTTGATCAGATGCACAATGATTTTGATTATGTTCTCATCGACACTGAAGCCGGCATAAGTGAAAATGTAACCTATTTTAACACTGCTGCTCAGGAAATACTCGTTGTCACTACTCCTGATCCTACAGCCATCACAGATGCCTATGCCCTGATGAAACTTCTTTCAACGCAATACCATGAGAAACGTTTCAACCTTGTGGTCAACCAGATTCAGCATGAAAATGAAGCATTGGATGTTTATCGGAAATTAACTATGGTTTCAGGTCGTTATCTTGATATCTCAATTGATTTTCTCGGGTCTATCCCTGCCGACCGACAGATGACGGAAGCCATTCGTAAACAGAGAGTTATTGTCGATCTGTATCCATCTTCTAAAATATCAGCCGCATTTGAAAATCTTGCAGCCACAATCTGTTCTGAAAAAGTAGTATCACCCGCAAAAGGTGGAGTTCAGTTTTTCTGGAAAAGACTCCTCGATATCAGTAGAAGGGGCTGAAAAATGACTTACACTCCACATCAGCTACCTGAAGACAGGACAACGCTTATAACGGATCATCTTTCTCTTGTTGACATTATAGCTGGAAGGATGGTGACCCAGGTTCCATCTTTTATGAACAGAGATGATATGAAAAGTGCCGGTATGATGGGGCTCATAGATGCAGCTAATAAATTTAAACCAGAAAAGAAGATTCTTTTTAAGACTTTTGCGGAATATCGGATTCGGGGTGCCATCTATGATGAAATGCGGAAACTCGATTGGTTTTCCAGATCTCTCAGGGAAAAGCAGACCAGCCTGAACAGGTCCATGGTTGAACTGGAAAGAGAACTCGGCCGCTATCCTGATGAACAGGAAATGGCCGACAAACTCGGGGTCTCTCTAGAGGAATACCAGAAATTACTCGGTCAGGTCAGCCATCTTGGTTGTGTGAGTTTAAATGAAACCCTGGATCATTCAGAGACCGGCCGATCTTTTCAGGATGCTCTTATTGCTACTAGTAAAGGTTCATCTCCAGTTGATATCCTTGAACAGCATGAACTGACACATGTTATTGCAGATATACTTGAACAGCTCTCAGAAAAAGAAAAACTGGTTATTTCCCTATATTACTATGAAGAGCTTACCCAAAAAGAAATTGCAGAGGTTCTCGGTGTGTCTGAGGGACGTATTTCACAACTTCATAGCCAGGCACTTATAAAACTGAAAACAAAAGCTAAAAATATTCTTGATTAATCAATACAAGAGATAAATATGCTGGATTACAATAGTTCACTTACTGCGTTAACTCTTCTTCTTACTGTGCTGATTTTTAGCTATTCTATTGTCCTCCGCAGGCGTACCACAGTACAGTCAGCCCTCCTTGCAGAGCTCAAAAATAAATTAGACAGAGACGAAGAGGAAAAAAATCGGGAACAGGATTTCCAGACAAGTCTGCAACAGGCGGAAATCACCACTGAACTTCAAAAATCACGATCTGTTGTTGTACATAGCCGTAACAACAGAAAAACCCCTGAACGTTACCAATATGCTCAAAGTATGTTTCAATCAGGCATGCATACAGATGAAATCTCATCAGCACTTGGAATGTCCACAACTGAAATTACACAACTTTTAAAACTTGCACGCATTACATGTAAGGCTGAATGATGGCATGAATGCCATAGTTACAAAGTTTTGAGTTAAAAATTAAAAGTTTCACTCGTTATACCGCTCTGCGGTGTAACGCATCCGGTAGCGCTCTGCGCTGTAATTTATTGCGCAGAGCGCCGAATGATTGTTTACACCGCTGAGCAATGTAAACAGGGAACAGAGACTTTGAAAGAATTTCCAAGACACTAAAGAACAGACTGATAACAACCGATAAAATAAGAGAAATTAAACAAATCAACCACTAACAAAACACACTGACAAAACATTATGGTATCTGGAAAATACAGTGCTCTGGCAGGAGCCATTTCCCGCGAACAGCGACTGGCCAACATCTCCACCAATCTTGCAAACGTCAACACCATCGGCTACAAAAAAGCCCGCATGAGTTTTGAGTCCCTTTTGCGTGGAGAACTGCAAACAACACAGGCCAAAGGAATTAATTACAGTCGTGTGCGGGAAAACTTCACAGAATTCACTGAAGGGCCCATAAAAGAAACAGCTAACCCATTGGATATCGCTATACACGGTGATGGATTTTTCAAAGTTCAGAGTTTGGAGGGAGTCAGGTATACCAGAAGAGGTGATTTTCATGTTGATCAGAATGGTACGCTTCTCACTGGGAACGATATGATGGTACTTGATGAAGGCAGTGCTCCCATTATCATACCCGATACGGATACTTCCAAAATTTCTATTAACAGCCTTGGAGAAATATCCGTACTTTCCATTGATGGGGCGCGTGAGGTTGTTGGAAAAGTAGCTGTTTATACTATCAATGATACTCTTTTTCTCAAAAGAGAATCAGATACTCTTTTTTCTTTAACAAAAGGCGGGCAGCAGATTCTCACCGAAGAGCCTCGACTTGCCGTGGGCAACCTTGAAACCTCCAATGTCAATATGACGGAGGAAATGGCATTAATGATTGAAAGTACGAGAACCTTTGAAAGCTATCAAAAAGTTATCAAGGCGTATTCACAATTAGGACAGAAACAGGATGAACTTGGAACAATCGGTTAAAGGGATATATAACCAACCAGATTAAAGGAAACTTATGATACGATCACTTTGGACCGGTACCACCGGCATGAATGCGCAACAGTTGAATCTTGATGTCATTGCCAATAATCTTGCCAACGTAGGCACAACAGGATTCAAAAAGAGTAGAGCCGATTTTCAGGATCTTATGTACCAGATTATGAAAGTTCCAGGATCCCAGACCTCAGCTGACACAGAATCCCCTTCAGGTATACAGATTGGTCTTGGTGTTCGTCCTGCAGCTGTTCAAAAACTTTTTACTCAGGGAGATCTCATCCAGACAGGTAATGAACTTGACGTTGCCATTGAAGGTGCCGGATTTTTTCAGGTTGAACTCCCTAATGGTGAAACTGCATACACCCGTGCCGGTGCATTAAAACGTGATGGCGATGGCCGATTGACCACTTCAGACGGCTACCCTATCCTTCCGGGTATTACGATTCCCGATGGTTCTCGCCAGGTAACTATCAGTGAAACCGGTGTTGTTAGTGTGATCATTGGAGATGATACTGAAAGTACTGAAATTGGGAATTTTGAGACAACCACTTTCACCAATAATGGTGGTTTGCTTGCGGTTGGTAAAAATCTTTTCAGAGATACTGATTCATCAGGAACACCACAGGACGGAACTCCAGGCGATGACGGCTATGGACTGTTACTGCAAAACTACGTTGAAGGCTCCAATGTAAACATTGTTGAAGAGATGGCGTCAATGATTACCACCCAGCGGGCATATGAGATCAATTCAAAGACCATTCAGACTTCAGATGAAATGATGCAAACCACCAACAATATGGTGTAGTTATGTATAAACTGTTGCTTCTTCTTACAGCTTGTTGTTTTTCATTTCCAATTTCTTCAATGGCATTGGAGATCACATTTTCTCCAACAGCAGAGGTGACTGAATCGTTTATATGCCTCGGTGATGTGGCAGAATTTAGCGAGAAATCACCACTTGCCACTGCTCTGGCAACTAAACATATTACTGTTTCGCCCAAAGCTGGAAAGAGTAGAAGCTTAAACACTGCAGAAATCATAGCGAATATAAATAAAAATTCTCCCCTTGATGGTTCTATTCAATGGAAAGGGGCTCCCATTATCAATGTTACCCGTAAGGGGATCACCATTGGTCCTGCTGACGTTGAATCGTCCATAGCAGAATACCTTGAAGAAAAAGCAAACGATCTCCCTGCTGCAGACTATTTGTTTATTGCACGTGAACTCCCTCTTCCTTTCATGATTCCAACTGGTGAGATCAGCGTTGATGTTATTCCTGCTACTCCAAAAGTACTTGGCAGCCGAAGGTTTTCTCTAGTTTATAAAATTGACAACAAGACAGTTAAAAATGTTTCAATTCGTGGAAAACTCGAAGCAATGGCCCCTGTTGCTGTTATCACACAAAATGTTAAGAGAGGCACCATTCTCAATCCGACCATGGTTGAACTGCAGACAAAGGATCTCTCAAAACTGCGCACACCCTGTACAAATCTTCGGGAAGTGCTTGGTAAAAGATTAACCAGAAACCTTCGATCCGGTTCTATTCTTGATTTAAGTTCAATTGATTTTCCACCTCTTATCCATAAAGGTCAACTTGTCAAAATGATAGTCAATCATAATGGGATGCATCTTACAGCCAAAGGTATTGCCTCTATGAACGGAAAACAGGATCAAATCATCCGGGTATTAAACACTGGCTCCCGTAAAGTAATATTTTGCAGAGTTGCAGCACCCGGACTTGTGGAGGTACAAATCTGACATGAAACCTACTTTTTCTTTACTGATTATGGCGTTCCTGTTCTGTTCCTGTGCAAAAACTGATCAAACTGTTGTTGATATCCCAGAACCACTGGAAGAGATCCAGACACGTAGTGAGTCTGCCCGAACTCCCGGATCACTCTGGCCTGGAGAACAGCATTCTCTATATGCAGATCATAAAGCGCGTACCGTAGGTGATGTTGTCACCATCACAATTTCCGAGCAAGCCAGCGCCACCAAACAGGCATCAACGGCAACAGATCGAACAAGCAGTATGACTGCAGGGATTCCCCACCTGTTCGGCATTGAAAATTCACCCTGGATAACTGACAACACTAATCTTGATATTGCAAAACTGGTTGAGGCAAATTTTGCCAACTCCTTTTCAGGATCCGGTACTACTGTGAGAAAAGAAGACTTGGTGGCATCGCTTACTGCCCAGGTTGTTGACGTGTATCCCAATGGAAACCTTAAAATACGTGGTGGCAAAGAAGTTCAGGTGAACCATGAAGTTCAGGTTATCTACATGACAGGAATTATACGTCCTGTTGATATTATGGCTAATAATACGGTTGCTTCCAAGCATGTTTTGAATGCTAAAATTTCCTACACTGGAAAGGGGTCTATCAGCGACAAACAGAAGCCTGGTTGGCTCCTGCGCACACTTGACAATGTCTGGCCATTTTAACCCTGGATTTATAATGCAAAAAAAACAGCTCACTATAATCACAGCCTCCCTGCTTTTTCTTTTTCTCCTCTGTTCATCCAGCTGGGGTGCACGAATTAAGGACATTGCGGTACTTGCAGGCGTCAGAAACAACCAACTCATTGGTTATGGTCTGGTTACCGGCCTTGCTGGTACCGGTGATGATCTCAAAAAAGTACTGTTTACCAGGCAAGCGCTTTATAATATGCTGGTTCGTCAGGGAATTACTGTGAACCCCGAAGAATTTGATAAGATAAAAGTCGACAATATTGCTGCTGTTATGGTCAACGCAGTACTTCCTCCATTTGCAAAACCAGGTTCCACCATAGATGTCCAGGTTTCTTCCATTGGTGATGCAGATAGTCTTGCAGGTGGTAATCTCCTGATGACTCCTTTAAAGGCGGCCGATGGCAGTGTATATGCTGTAGCACAGGGCCCATTAACCATTGGCGCATTTTCTTTTGGTGGAAAGGCTGCAAAAGCACAAAAGAATCATCCTACTGTTGGTAGAATTTCAGGTGGAGCGATTATAGAAAGGCAACCACCTGGAGCATTTGCAGATAATGGAATTTTATCATACACTTTGCGCAGTTCAGACTTTACAACTGCCTCCAACATGTCGGATGCCATAAATCAGAAATATGGTGATGGAACCGCATTTCCAATTGACTCAGCTACCGTTAAAGTCGCAATTCCTGAATTATTTTCAAACAACAAAGTCCAGTTTGTTGCCTCCATTGAAGGTATGCGTATTGACACTGACTCCAATGCGAAAGTTGTGGTCAATGAACGGACTGGTACAATCGTCATGGGCCAGGATGTTCGGCTTTCAACAGTGGCAGTTTCCCATGGCAATCTTTCTCTCATCATCAAAGAAACTGTGGATGTTACTCAACCCAACCCACTGGCTTTCGGCCAAACCGTTGCAGCCCCGGAAACCCAGATTGATATCATTGAGGATGACGGACAACTTATGGTTGTTGAGGAAGGTGTTTCCATTGGCGCAGTTGCTGATGCATTAAATGCCATTGGTGCAACTCCCAGAGATCTTATCGCTATTTTTCAGGCGATAAAAGTCGCAGGCGCTATGCATGGCGAACTCATCATCCTTTAACATGTAACTATCCAACAGCACCTCATAATTATTTCTTTTAACAGACTAAAAAGCACATGAATATTTCTATAGACCCCAGAGCAAATATTTCACCGACCAGCACAAAAAATAAAGCTACAGATCCCGATGAGTCTAAGCTTAAATCCTTACGGAAATCCTGTCGTGAGTTTGAGGCAATTTACATCAACGAGATGTACAAAAGTATGCGAAAAACTGTTCCCGACAGTGGCATGTTTGAAAAAAATATGGCGGATACGCTCTACCAGGAGATGATGGATATGGAAATGGCCAGACAAACAGCTGCCGGAGATGGCATGGGAATAGGAAAATCCATGTATGAGCAGTTAAAACAACAACACTTCCCTGATGATCACAAATAATAAGATGACACTTTCTCTGTCCTGATTCCTCCATTATTTTCCCTATCTGCAGTAAAAAAACAGCTAAAGTATCACCTCCTGCCAACCGATAAAGTAAACAAGAGAAATTTTATATTTACTCTCACTCTATCTGCAAGGATGCAGATAAATCACGCAAGGAGGCGGAAACAATGGCAAATAATATCAGCAGTCAGGCCCATCTTGACCCACATGCACTAAGACAACACAATAATAAAAACCTGGATCGCCTGGCTGAAAAAAAAGCAGAAAAAACAGATATCACTTCACGGGAACCAGATTCCGTCACAATTAATTACAATCAGGAAGTATCCGTGACTTACTCCAGCTCACTCACTATTCAAACAGGAGACGGTCAGGATCAATACAATCTGCTGAGAGGTTTGGTAACAAACATGCTCAAAGAGCAGGGCATTGATTTCAAGGTGGCAAATGGTGAACAGAAAATTGACATCAGCAGCATCTCCCAGGAAGAAGCAACAGAACTTATTGCTGAGGATGGCTATTTTGGGGTTGATCAAACCTCTGATCGTATTGTAGATTTCGCAATTGGTATAGCAGGCGGTGACCCTACTCGCCTGGATGCAATAAAAGAAGGTGTTGAAAAAGGATTCAATGAGGCACTCGAAGCCTTTAATGGCTGGTTGCCGGACATTTCCTACGAGACCTTTGATGCTGTGATGAACAAACTTGATGCCTGGGCCGGAGTTGACAGCTCCGAACAGGCATCGTAATCAGATTTACAGGGGAACACCATGAGTGTTGAATTTTTTGGAGTCGGCGGGCCGGGTCAGATTGGCAGCATAAAAAAGAGTGATAAGGCTCAGACGGATAAAAAAGCGGGTTCTGCACAGGCCGGTGATCAGGTACAATTCTCTTCTGTTCTGCAAGACGTCAACAAAGCGCAAGGCAGCAGCGAAGAAAGCTCTGAACGTGCAGAGCGGGTTGCAGAATTAAAAGCTCAGGTCGCTGATGGTTCGTATAAGCCTGATCTGAATAAAGTGGCCTCTAATCTTCTTCAGTTCCTGATGGAGGATAAATAGTCATGATTGCCGGAACCACACATGAATATCTTGTTCGCCTCCGCGACCTGATCCTTGAAGAGCGTGAGTTTGCCAAAATGCTTGATATGGAATCACTTGCTGCAGCAATGCAGGAAAAAGAAGAACTTATCCAGGTTCTGGCACACATGAATCAACTCGCTGAAGAAGACAAAGAACTTGCCGCAACAATTCGCCATGAAAACAGACGTAACGCCTATCTTTATAAGGCAACCCTTGGCTGGATCAGGGAAACCATGGAGTTTTTCGGTAAACGTACTGTTGCATCAAGTTATTCAGCTGATGCAGGAATGGTAAATTCTAAAGTCAACGGTCGACTTCTTTCAGGACGGGTTTGATATGGCTGGATTACTCACTGCACTCAATGCCGGAAAAACTGCTCTAAGCGTCAATCAGAAATCCATAGAGATTATCGGCAACAATATCTCCAATGTCAACACTGAAGGCTACTCCCGTCAAAGTGCTGATCTCACCCCCTACCCTTCAATGAATTTCGGTGGCTTTTTCGTTGGCCAGGGAGTTGTTGTCTCAAATGTAAGCCGTGATCATGATGTTTTTGTTACGAACATGCTTCAGGATAAATCCATTGAATACGGATTGCAGGAAGGTCAGACAAGAGCACTCTCTGAACTGGAAAGAATTTTCACCATCACTGACGAAAATTTATCCACTGAAATTAATCGTTTTTTTGATTCCTGGCAGGAACTTTCCGCAAACCCATCAGGCCTTGTTGAGCGTGATATTGTTATCCAACGCGGAGAGTTACTAGCAGAAAAATTTCATCTTGTCATCGATGATCTCAATAAAGTGAAAGACAATATTAATGATTCACTTATTTCGAAAATTGATACGGTAAACTCTCAAATCACAGAAATAGCAGAACTGAACGAACGAATTTTTAGCATTGAAATCCAGGGACAGCAGGCAAACAGCGCTCGTGATCGTCGTGACATGTTAGCCAAAGAACTTGCCTCATCACTTGGCGTTCAGACCTATCTGGATTCCCAAGGCATGATGGCGATTCAACTGCCGGGCGGTTTACCCCTGGTTCAGGGCAATATGGCCATGGAAATCGAAGGTGTGCAAAACGGTTCTGAGCTTGACCTTGTTCTCCATGCCGGTGGCGTGACCAGGCCCATTGGTCTGCATAACCTTGGTGGTGAATTTGAAGGACTTGTTGGTATTCGTGATCAATTTATTCCTTCTATTAAAGATGATCTGGACAGACTTGCCTGGGAACTCAGTGGTGCTGTA
>JAOZQU010000203.1 GCA_029932055.1 Desulfocapsa sp. | reverse complement strand
AGGCTGAGATGTTCCTCAAGAATTTCATGCTGGGCCGGGTCATCATCTATGATTAAAATACTATGTTTATTCATTGCTTTGCTCATTGTTTTCTGTTGGTATTTGTACTGTGAAGCAACTGCCACCTTTTCTTCTATTACGGGCAAAAACCGTACCCCCATGCAGGGTGATTATATTCTTTACAATATAGAGTCCCAGACCGGAGCCCTCAGGGCGTACGTCAAAATTAGTACGGCCCATATAGTAGCGATCAAAAATATTGACTATTTCTTCCTCATCAATTCCCTTGCCGCGATCAGAGATCTCAATGGTTATTTTATCGTTATTCTGACTGTAATGAACTTCAATGTTTTCATCCGGCGGTGAAAATTTTACGGCATTGGACAGGAGATTGGAAAACACCTGATCCATACGTAACTGATCCAATAAAATTGGATATGGTGTTCCTGCGATTGCAAGAATAATATCAATATTATTTGCAGCGGCAACGTGTTGCTGGGTAGCGATACAATCACTGACAAGAAGATCCAGGCGCTTTACTACTAATTCCAGGTCAATGGATCCTGACTCAATACGATAAAGATCAAGAAGTTTATTGATAAAAGCAAGTTGTTTCTGTCCCTCTTCTTCAATGCGTTTTATATAATGGATTTTCTTTTCTTCTTCCATGGTGGAAAAATATTCTTCGAGAAGATTTGCATATCCTATGATTGCTGCCAGGGGAGACTTAAGGTCATGGGAAGTAACTGCAATCATATCACTCTTAAGTTGATTCATACGAGTCAAATCACGATTTTGACTCTCCAGCAGTTTTTCATTTTCCTTGAGAATTCGAGCGGTCTGCATCCTGGCAAGCTCACTTCCGGCAAGCGATTGCAATACCTTGATAATTGCCCGAATACTTTTTGAACGGAGGATCTCTTTTTTATCCATGGCTACCAGGACACCGATAACAGATCCATCCTGACTTCGCAGGGGTAAACCCCAGTATGATTGAATTTCCTGTTCACTCAGGAATTGATCAAGGGGGAAAAACTCAAGCAGACGCCTGGGAAAGAAAATCTCTCCCCGTTGTACAACGATTTTACTTGGTGAATCAGGGAGGAGATATTTTTCTTTGTTCAGAAACCTGTTTTGTTGCTGGAAAGAAATCGGTTGTATGGCCTCCCCGTTATCGACCAGCTCACCCACCATTACCATCCTGGATTTTGTGAGTGTTGCAAACTGCTGAAGGAGGGATCTGAAAAAGAATTCCCCTGTCAGGCCTGAAATGTTGTGGACAATGAGTTGCAGGACATGATCACGGTGAAACATGTCCTGTTCCATCTTTTTCCTGGTGGTAATGTTTCTTAGTCTACAGAGATAGGTCAACTGGTGATCATCAATGCCAAGGAGACGCTCAAGGGTTACCTGCACAGCATAAGATTTCCCTTTCCCATTGACCAGGGAGAACTCTTCCGACCAGATATCTTCGGAGCTTGTAGTCATAAATCGATGGAAAGAGTGTAATTGTGATTTGGACAGGAAGGGTGAAAACAGGGCTTCCAGTTCCTTTCCGATGAGACTCTGTTGAGAAAAACCAAGGAGTGTTACCCCGCTTTTGTTAACATCTTTGACGATGGCTTTTTTGTCAAGAAGGAGTTCTGCCTCAGGAGTTTTCCGGAAATGTTGATAGAAGAGAGAGTATTTTCTTGTGAAAAGTGGTGTCTCATTAACCCCTCGATAGAGGAGGTCATAGCCATATTTTTGTCGTATGAAAATGAGCTCAAGTGTTTTTCCCTGTTTCGCCGGCAGGGAGAATGTAAGAGATCCTTGGTTCTGTAGAGCTGTGAGGGCTTGTTGGGTGTTATTGACAACAGAATCGGCTGTAATCTCAAAGAAGTTTTCGACAACTTCATTATTAGCCAGAGCACAGACCGCTTCCGCCCCTTCAATAAAAGAAAAATCAGATGCAATTTTCGCGTAGATCCATTGCCGTGGGGCAAATGTAGCCTTGGAAGAGCTGTCTTTTTGTTCCTGCTCTTCTTCCTCCGGAGAGAGGCTGCCAAAAGGATCAGACATGAAAAATGCGTGTACATTTTTAACATCACGCATCCATGAAATATTGCGCGGTCCCCATACTTTTAAAACAGGTAGAGCACTGTTGAGTAAGTTTGATGAAAAAATATGTCCCCGGCCTTTTTCCAGTTCCTTTATGGCATATTGGTGCCCGACTCGCGTATCTCCTTTTATTTCTCCTGCCAGGGTATCATATTGGTCACAGATAGAGATAATCTGAGCGAGTGTTGGGATTTCTGTTTCTTTGAGACCCTTGGGGAACCCTGTACCATCGAGGTTTTCATGATGAGCTGCAATTGCCGGGGCAAAATGTTCAAGGGTTTTAACTGTGGATACCAGCGCGGCAGACACCAGGGGGTGCTGTCGATACAATATTGATTCTTTTGATAGTACAGACGGTTTTTTTTTCAGTTCCTGTGTTGATACTGAGTGAAGTCCAATGTCGTGGACAAGGCCTGCCCATAAAGCCTGAATTGGATCCACCTCCGGAGAATTGAATGTTTTTGCGACGCGGTGGCAGTAAAAGGCAACTCTGTTGGCATGAAACTCTCTTCCTGGCCTTTCACAATCCGGTACTTGAGCAATGAGCCAGAGTAACTGTGAAATAAGCTCGGGGACGGAAATTGAATCGATTTCCAGAGAATCAACTTCAAAATTTGAACAGGATATTTCACCTGATACTGTTTTGGTGAGAAGCTCAATACTTTCCTGTGTAGAGAATATTCGTTTTGCTGCTTCAACGATTACAGGAGAAATGCTGGTTGCAGATTGACTGTTCAGGAAATTTCGTATTTCTTTTAGTGTTGACTGCGGATAACTGCGGATAAAGATATCCAGGAGATCTGCAAGATGGAGGATACCACCTTCGGATGTAATGTTATGTCTTGATTTTCCCTCTGGAAATCCGGTTCCATCGTAGCGTTCGTGATGATCGGCAACCCATCCGGCAAGGGCTTGAAAGGGATGAAAACTTTTTAAAATATTGGCGCCACGAGTGGAATGTTGTCGTGATTCCATATCCTGAAAGCCATTCAGTGCATGATGAAGTATATGTTTGTCAAGGCTCACCCCGCCTATGTCATGCAGTAGTCCTGCAATGAACAGTTGGCCTGGTTTGTCATGGTTCAGCTGCCTGGCAAGTATTTGGGATAGTTCAGCAACTCGCAGGCCATGGGAAAGATTATTCTCTTCGTCCAGATCTAGAATTTTGGAAAGGAGACAAATTATTTCCAGGAATATCTGTTGTTTGTTAGAGGGGGTATCCATATGTATATTTGGTTACTGAACCAGCTTAATACCGCTTTCTTCAGATTTTTCCGAAAGTTCTTTTAAATGGGCTCGCTGGGTTGAAGCCACAATAGATTCGATAGTTGCGGCCAGGGCCCGGGACGACAGATCAAATTTAATACCTAAACGGTATTGGATTCCTTTTTTCTCACGTGTTTTGGAAATATGGCGAATAGTGCCATTCACTTTTACTAGTAATTCTCCATCCAAAATACAATGGATGGTGCAAACTTCGTCTTCCTGAAACAGACGCTGTTCTTTTTTTTGTATTTGAATGGCCATACCATTAACACTGATATCAAGGGGTTTAGTTTGTATCTTCGGTCGCTGTTTATTTCCTTGCACTAACAGGGAAAAATCCATGCTCGCAGGAACTTTTGCCCGGAAAGCCCTGGTTCCACGAATCTGTCTGCCGATGACCGGGAAGGCAAGACGTAACACAGGGATTTCGCGAACCATGGCCAAATCTTGAAAAAATGTGCCAAATTCAATGGCGCTGCTGGAAGTAAAAAGGCGGATCAGGACTTTTTGGGACTCACGAATATGAAGATTGCCCATTCCAGGTTCCAGAGGCAGGCAAATGATATGATTCATCAGTTTCAGATAATCTCCGGTGGTATATTCCGGTTCTTTCAGAATTGTTTCCCCGTCCTCTTCTATTTCTTCAAGGTCGGGAATATCGTCATAAATCCTACTGAAATAGACCCTGGTCATACCATCCATCTCTACTTCGAGGAGTTTGTCATCGAGTAGTGCTGTCTGGAGAAAGGTGAGCATATTGGAAGGCTTGATCATGAGATCGCCGGAATCCAGCCCATCTTCAACAACCTGATAGGTGTATGAGTAAGCGTCTTCAGGGAAAAAAAGCGCAAGTTTCTTTTGTATATTCTGAAGGAATAGTGCTTTGTCTTTTTTTTCTTCTTCTTCTTCTTTGGCCATTGGAAATGTTTGGTTACTGGTGGTAGTTGCTTTGACTTATTTTCTGTTTATCAGAGGGGTTAGTCAAGATATTCTTTCCTGAACAGCTCTTCAGCTTCTAACGAACCGGCCAGGATGAGTTCATCAGTTTTGGCCAGGGGTTGGGTGGGATCAGGATTTGTGATAAACTGGTCATGATTTTTCATTGCCAGCAGACTGCATTGTGTTTTTTCCCGCATCTTTAGTTCTGTTAAGGTTTTTCCAATAAAGGTGTCAGGTGTCTCTATCAAAAAGACATTGAGTGCGTCAGAAAAAAATGAAATATCAGATGGGTGGAGAATGTCCATGATAGAGGTGGCACCCATGGAAGCTGATGAATTGACGAGGTCGGCACCGGCTCTGTAGAGCTTGGGAACCGTACGTTCTGCTGTTGCTCTGCTTACGATCAGGATATCCGGGCGTAACTGACGGCAGTAAAAGGAAAGATAGATGTTCATTGCATCATTGTGGGGAGTGATGATTACTGAACGGGCATTATCAATGCCAGCTTCTTTCAGGGTGTTTATATCTGCTGCATCACCGTGGATGTGATGCTGGTGATCTGTCCCGACATCTCGACGTTTTTCTACAATCATATATGGAATGTTATTATGATTCAGGAAACCAGCGGCAGCTTCTCCCACCCTGCCTCCACCAAGAATAAGTACTGTTGGCTCTGGAAGTTTCCGGGTTCGAGGTTTTGCTAGTTGTTCTCCAGCTCTTATCAGGTCGTCCTGAGTTCCTGCTATGACCAGAATATTGGTCGAGGAGAGCTTGGCCTGAGGGTCTGGGTGAAGGATTTTTCCTTTTTCCAGCAATCCGATAACCGTGATACCCAGTTTATTTCTGAGCCGTGACTCTGCAAGAGTTTGACCCGTGAGATTGGTGTCCCGAACAGGGAATTCACCAATACGCAGTTCTTCAAAACGGCCGATAATATTGGTGGTCGTGAAAGGCATTGTTTGCTCGGCCATATTGATGCCAAGCATACTCATGAACTGAAAGACATGGGTATTGCCGGGAAATTTCAGAATATCGAGTGAATGCTTTGTGTCGGCACTGCAGGCGATTGGTACTCTGCTGCTGATTTCCCGCACCGTGAATGAGATGTTGGTGTTCAACAGATCGTCTGCAGTGGCAACAATAAGGGCAGCCTGATCTGCCTGCATTTTTTCGTACGTTTCAGGATCATCGATTTCACCGAGTACGATGTTATATCCGGCATCCTGTATTTCAGAAGCTGTTTGCTGATCGCTGCAGACAAACCAGTAGTCAAAGAGGTGTTTTTTGAGTTTTTTTACCAGATTTCTGGTTAACGGATCAAAATTTGTGATGATGACATGATCTTGAGTTGTTTTTGGAAGGGATCGCGGGGTTCTTGATTTACTTTGAGCTTCAAGCCAGGGTGCCCAGAAGTACTGGATAAAAGCAAAGGGCAGCATAATGAGAAGCAGAACAACCCCTGAGATCAGGACAAGCAACGTAAAGAGTAACCCAAGATCTGTGCTGAAAGTGATGTCTCCGAAACCAAGAGTGGACATGACAGTGAGTGTCCAGTACAGTCCTGTGATCCAACTGAAATCCCTGCCTTCGTATACCATGATCAGGTGGAAAACAATACTGTACAGAGCGATGATGGCGGCCAGAAAAAAGAGAAAACGAACCAGCAGAAAGACGTTTTTCTTGGCCTTTTTGTTTTGTACAAAAAGGAGGATTTGGAGTAGGAACAGTTTCATGTGACGGAAGAGTCTCCAGAGAAAATAATGGATCCCAATGTATTCAAATTGTTTCTGGGGTAGCCTGATGGTATTAAAGCACTTATTTTCCTTAACGCCAAGTTACATTTTGTGTAACTTCAGGTACAGTCAAAAAATTATCACTGATAAGTGCCGCGACACCAAGTGATTTCCTTCGGGAAATTATCTTGATTAATGATTTGGAGCGGGAGTGTGTGGACTGTTATATCTGGTAATGGCAGTATTTATTGTATTTTATTGGGATTTTTCGTAATATAAGAAGGTCGTAAAGAATGCTTCCAGCCTTTGGGTTTATAGGCACCTTGATAGATTTTTTTTGGGCTATCCATTTAACGTAAGTGACCACAAGAGTAGTACCTTGTTGAGTGCTACTCGTTATACCGCTCTGCGGTGTAACGCATCTGGAAGCGCTCTGCGCTATGAA
>JAOZQU010000202.1 GCA_029932055.1 Desulfocapsa sp. | reverse complement strand
ATTATCGAGAGCTTTTTCGGGTAATGAAGGCAGCCGTTGAACAGAAAGAACGGCTGAGCAGGGCTGATGACGATGCTTGAGTTTATAAACCATATAAGCTGGGAAATATAACAATAGAGGTCAGCACCAGGATCTGGATGATAATAAACGGCATTACCCCTTTGTAAATATCTGTAGTTCTCACCTCGGGCGGACAGACCCCTTTCAGGTAAAAGAGAGAAAAGCCAAAAGGAGGGGTCAGAAAAGAGGTTTGCAGATTCATGGCAATAAGGATGGCAAACCACATGGGATTTATGCCGATTGAGTCTGCAATGGGCAGCAGAATCGGGACAACGATGTAGGAAATTTCGATAAAATCGATGAAAAATCCAAGAAGCATGATGGCAAGCATGGAAAGAATAAGGAATCCCCATTTTTCTCCGGGCAGGCCCATCATAAAAGTTTCAACGATATAATCGGCTCCGGAATACACAAAAACCATTGAGAATGCTGTGGCACCAATGAGAATGGCAAATACCATGGCTGTAATCTTGACGGTTTCGTAACATGAATCCTGAACTATTTTCCACGTCAGTTTTTTATACATTGCCGCCAGTATCATGGCACCAAGTGCTCCAACTGATGCGGATTCCGTAGGCGTTGCAATACCAGCGAATATCGAACCGAGTACCAGAACAATCAGGGTCAAGGGAGGTACGATTGCAAAAAGTGCTCTCTTCAGTGAACCTTTTTTCTCATCTTCATGGATTGTAACTGCCGGGGCGACTTCAGGTTTCAGGTAGGAAATCACCAGAATATACAAAATATAGCATCCCACGAGAACCATGCCGGGCAAGAGTGCAACTTTAAACAGATCTCCAACCGGAAGCTGGAAAACATCACCAAGAATAATAAGAACAATGGATGGTGGTATTATCTGCCCTAAGGTTCCTGCCGCGCAGATGGTACCAGTCGAAAGTTTCTTGGAATATCCGTATTTCAGCATCACAGGAAGTGAAATCACACCCATTGCAACAACAGAGGCTCCAACAACACCGGTTGAGGCAGCAAGCAGACTTCCCACCAGAACAGTACTGATGGCAACGCCACCGCGAACTTTACCAAACAACTGGCCCATGGATTCAAGCAATCGTTCTGCAAGATCTGACTTTTGCAGTACTATTCCCATGAGAATAAAAAGTGGAACAGCCATGAGAATGGTATTGGCCATGATTGAGTAAATCCGAAAGGGCATCATGGAAAACATGAGGAAGAATTCCTCGGCCACGGCAGCAACAGTCGGGTCGGGCAGCAATTCTACAAAAGCGGCTATTGCCCCGAAAAGCATGGCCACGGCTCCAAATGAAAAAGCCACAGGATAGCCGGCAGTCAGCAAAAGCAATGCCGCAAAAAACATTATAATGCCAGTCATTCTGCAGCCTCCCGGTATATGCGAATGTTCTGCAGAATATACCCAACAGCACTGAAAAAGAGAAAGGCAAAAGAGGCGGGGATCATGCCTTTAATCAGCCACCTGAAGGGCAGACCACCTGGGTCTTCTGAGATTTCCTGCATTATATAGGCATCTTTGACAAATTCGAGAGAGCCACTGAATATGAGTAATGCCAGTGGCATCAAAAAAAGAAGAGTACCAATAATATTGACTATTGCCTTTTTGCGTGGACTGAAACGATCGTAGAGAAAATCTACACGGACATGCCCTTCATCTTTCAAAGCAATACCAATCCCAAACAGAAAAACCACAGCAAACAGATGCCACTCCATTTCCTGCATTCCAACCGAAGAATTACGGAAAAGATATCGCATCAGCACGTCATACGAGACATTTAGTACCATGAGTAAAAGCAGGAAGGCAATGACCTTACCGGCGATATCAACTGTTTTTGAAATGAACTGCTCTATTGTTTCCATTGTCAAGATCGAGGTGTAACTATTTTAAATGAAATAAAAATACCGCCCTGTTAGATAATTATCTAACAGGGCGGTAAGGGGTCAATAAGTTGTCAGCAGAATGTTACCTATATACCCACGTCCATGCTGGTTTTAATGTAGTTGTATTCAGAGATAATAGACCACTCTCTGGCTTTTTTCATAAAAGCTTTTTGCGATTCAAGGATCTCTTTAAACTGGGCATCCTTGGCAGCATAAGCTTCAAGCACTTCGTCAGTGGCCTGTTTCATGGCTTTCAGAACCGGCAGAGGAAAGGTTTTGACTTTGATATTAGGAAAATCAGTCTTCATCAGTTCCCATGCATTGGCACTGGCTGCAAAATTTTCATAGTACATATCGGCACTGGCAGTTTTCATGGCACTTTGGAGAATGGCCTTATGTTCTGCAGAGAGTTTTTCGTAAGCACGTTTATTGATCAGAAACTGCATTTCAGAAGCAGGCTCATGCCAGCCGGTGTAGTAAAAAGGGGCAACTTTGTGGAAACCCATTTTGATATCCATTCCAGGTCCAACCCACTCAAGTGCATCAATGGTACCACGGTCAAGAGAGGTGTAAAGCTCACCTGCGGGAATATTGGTTACATTTACGCCAAGTTTTGCAAATACTTCGCCTGCAAGACCGGGGATACGCATTTTTAGACCTTTCAGATCATCGAGGCTGTTAATTTCTTTTTTAAACCAGCCGCCCATCTGTACGCCTGTATTACCGCCGGGGAAGTTCAGAACATTAAAGCGGTCATAAACCTGCTGCATATATTTCATACCATCATCATAGTAAAACCAGGCATACTGCTCAGCAGTGGTCATGCCAAAAGGCATGGTGGTGAAAAAGACGGTTGAGATATCTTTTCCTTTCCAGTAGTAGGAACCACTGTGTCCCATCTGATACTGGCCGCCTTTGACCATGTCAAGGATTCCCAGAGGTGCTTTATGTTTTTCTTTCCCTTCTGCTTTAATAATAAATGTACCGCCACTCATCTCTTCCACAAGTTTGGCTACTTTTGCGGGTGGGGAAGCAAGGGGAGTAAGGGTTGAAGGCCAGGTCATAGCCAGTTTCCACTTTACTGTTTTTTGAGCCAGGGCCGGTGTTGCCAGCAGAGCCAGGGCCATTACAGCAAGGGCAATTTTTGCAGCAAATTTCATGATTTCTCCTTGAGAATTATATAAAATTTTAAATTTTCAGGCAGCAACCGGCTACCCGATAACGAAAATCCTTCTCACCTCTTAATACGATAATTACATATTACAAGCTTTTTTAGGAAATGATTAATTGCTGAGGAATATCTGCTGGCAGATCAAAGAAAGTTTAACGGATTTCGTCGGAATCGACATAGGCATAGGCGCTGTGTTTGTGGATTGATTCAAAACTTTCCACACTTGCAGAAAACCAGGTTATTTGGGGATCATCAAGTGCTGAGACAGCAACTTTTCGTACCACATCTTCAACAAACATAGGGTTTTCGAAAGCTTTTTCAGTCACATATTTTTCATCGGGTCGCTTAAGCAGAGCCCACAGTTCACAGGATGAGGAATCTTCTATCATGCGAATCAGATCTTCCACCCAGATAAATTTTTTAAATTTCACATTTAATGTGACTTCGGCACGTTGGTTATGTGCTCCTGCCTGACTGATTTCCTTGGAGCATGGACAGAGGGTGGTTATGGGAACCTTCACAGTAAGGATGAAATCATTGTCCGTACCCAGCTCACCGGTAAAGCTGCATTCATACTCCATGAGGCTGCGGGTTTTGGAAACAGGCGCCTGTTTTTCAATAAAATAAGGAAAAGACATCTCTAAACGGGCACTTTCAGCACATAAGCCTTCTTTTACTTCAGCAAGCAGTTCGGGAAAATTAGTGACACTCATTTCGTCCATATACTTATTCAGAACAGAGGTGAAGATATGAACACAACTTTCACGGTGCTCACCCGGCATATTGACCTGGAGAGAGACTGTGGCAACGCTGTTTTGCAGGCCACCATTCTTTTCCCGGATACGGACAGGAATTTGGATGTCTTTTATGCCGACAGACTGAATTTTCATTGGATCAGGTTGGATTATCTCAACTGGGTTGAATCGCGGACACCAAGTGATTTGTAAATTTCAAGGGTTGCTTCAGAAGAATTAAGGGTGAAGAATTGAATTCCACGTACATCATGATCAAGAAGATCCCTTATCTGCTCAGTGGCCCAGTGAATACCTACTTTTTCGACATACTCATCATTTTCGGCACGATATACTGATTTTAGAAGGCGTGCTGGAATTCTTGCGCCTCCTGCAAGCTCTGCAGTCCGTATTAAGCCGCTTTTGGTGCTCACCGGCATGATCCCGGCAATATTGGGAACATGAATACCAGCAAGTTCGCATCGTTCGCAGTAATCGTAAAAATCTCGATTTTCAAAAAAGAGCTGGGTCACAATATAGTCTGCCCCGGCATCCACTTTTGCTTTTAGATAATCAATTTCCTGGAGTCGATTTGGTGTGGACGGATGGCCTTCCGGGAAACCGGCAACTCCGACACACATTTCGGGGAAATGCTTTTTAATATAGGAGACTAGATCTGCGGCATAGGCAAAACCATCTGCAGGTTGTACATAATTTTCCTGGCACTGAGGTGGATCACCACGGAGGGCAAGGATGTTTTGAATCCCGGCGTCCTGATATTTTTCGAGAATGGAATGAATGTCAGCACGGCTGCTTCCCACACAGGTAAGGTGAGAAACAACGGTAATGTTTGTCTGTTCCCTGATTCGTAATACGAGATCATGGGTTCTGTCTCTGGTAGTTCCACCTGCTCCGTAGGTAACGCTCACATATGATGGTCCCAGGGGCATGAGGTTGGAAATGGTCTGCAACAAACGATCTGCAGCAGCATCTTCCTTGGGCGGAAAAAATTCAAAGCTAAAGGTGGTCTTGTGGTTTTCCAGAAGATCTTTGACAAGCATGGTAATCCTTATTTCAATTTTTTTGTGAAATTAAAGTCCGGGACGGTTTTTTGATTGCATTCTTTACACTTTTTCCTGCTTTTCGACAAGTTGCAAATGAATACTCATTACTAAGACTCTAGTTCTTCCATCTTTTTGTGGGAAATTCTCTTGTTTCCGTGTAAACTGAGAGATTCATCAAAAACTTCAGGCACTCTTAGTTAGGATCTCAGCAGGCAAATTATGATGGACGAAAAGCAGGAGCAGGTCAGGATAGATAAGTGGCTGTGGGCTGCCCGGTTCTTTAAAACAAGAAGTCTTGCCGCAAAAGCAGTAACTGGCGGGAAGGTATCCAAAAACGGACAACGAACAAAACCTGCTAAGGTTCTGGCAATCGGTGACGAACTTTCAATACAGAAGGGTACCATGGAACAGGTGGTGACTGTTCTTGACCTTGCCAGCCGAAGAGGACCTGCAGTAGTTGCCAGAACTTTATATGAGGAATCAGAAAAATCTATCAATGATCGTGAAGAGAAACAGAAGTTGCGCTCTCTTTTTTATGCTGGACAGAGTATGCCCGCTAAAAGACCTGGAAAAAGAGATCGACGAAAAATAAAAGAATTTATCCGTAAAGGCGAATAACCATAAAGGAAAAGATAATGAATAAAATAGAAAGAGCATTAATCAGTCTTACTGACAAATCAGGAATTGAAGGCTTTGCCAAAGAACTTGCAGATCTCGGTGTTGAAATTCTTTCCACCGGTGGTACAGCTGCTAAAATTCGGGAATCAGGCATTGATGTTATGGATGTCTCCGAATTTACAGGGTTTCCGGAAATGCTTAATGGTCGTGTAAAGACTCTGCACCCTAAAGTCCATGGTGGTATTTTGAATCAGAGAGCAAATCCGGAACATCAGAAACAGTGTGCTGAATATGGACTGAAAAATATCGACCTTATAGCAGTCAATCTCTATGCCTTTGAGAAAACCGTTGCTGATCCTGATTGTACCCTAGGAGATGCCATCGAAAATATTGATATCGGCGGTCCTGCCATGCTACGTTCCTCTGCCAAGAATTTCAACGATGTCACGGTTATTATAGATCCTGCTGACTATCCCCAGGTACTGAAAGAAATAAAGGAAACAGGAAATACAACTTTGAAAACAAGGTTCCGCCTGGCTGTTAAAGTTTTTAAGCTTACCGCCACCTATGATACTACCATTTCTAACTGGCTTGAAAAAGTTGATGTTGAAAGCAACGATTACTTCAAATAGAGGAAAGCTGATATGTTGAAGATGGCAGTGCTACTCTCTGGAAGTGGACGAACACTTGACAATTTTCATGATAGAATAGAAGAAGGAAGCCTGCAGGCAGAGGTGCAGGTTGTCATCTCAAACGTTGCTGATGCCCTTGGCCTGAGTAAGGCGGAAAAATACAGTTATCCAGCATTTCATGCCACTGGCAATGATGAGATTAATTCTATCCTAAAAGACTATGATGTTGATATCATAGCTCTAGCCGGATATCTGAAACTCTATCAGGCGCCATCGAATTTAAGCAATGCCGTCATAAATATTCATCCTTCACTTATTCCAGCATTTTGCGGTGACGGGTTTTATGGCT
>JAOZQU010000201.1 GCA_029932055.1 Desulfocapsa sp. | reverse complement strand
TGTTTGCAGCCAACACCGGCACAAGCTATACACCCAATCGACGTAAATCAGTAAGCAGAACTCAAAAAACGGCTCCCTGCAAACCGAAATCGAAATCCAGGGGCTGACGTCTTCGCTTCTAATCCATAGGTTCTATGGATATTCACCGTAATGAAGATAATTTGCTATTTATTTCTTTGCGAAAACTTGCAACTCCTAACAAATGAACACCCCGTTTACACATGCCGTACACTTAATTTCCGGATATAAACAAATGACAGGGGAGTAGTTGGGTAATTTCGCCGTTCAGCTTGATATATGTCTTATTATCTTTTCCAGTGTAAGCCTCAACTAAACGTCTCATACTCGGAAGACCATCACCTATTGCAGCAAGTACAAAACCTTTTCCAGCAGGACGAAATTGTGAATTTTCAACGTTCATTTTCTACCTCTTTGAGTAAAGATACTGTTAACTCGGCCTCTCATTATTTAACACACAACAAGAAATGCAATATAAATGCCTGTTTTACATATATCACACCTAAATTGGGAATTTTATTCTCAAACAAACTCCTTATTGCCCAGCTATATAACAATGAGCTGGGAGCAGTGGAACTATTTCCCCGTTCAAAGACCAAAAGCCACAATGGATAAAACAGTGAACAATACGATGAAATCCTAAAAAAACGAGGTGTACTCCTCGCCAATTGACCAGAACGTGCTTTGCGTACTTCGGGATTTGCAAATACCAGGCAAGCCTGATATTCTTATAAGAGTTGTTACTGCGTACTTTTCAAGCTCCGATCCTTTTGTCGCAGACCTACACAGTGCTGTCACCGAAAGCGATATCGAATTATTGCAGACAGAACAGGCTTGAAAATGCTGAAGATCTGGTTGCAAACATAGTCTCGGAATATAGTCGTGTGAAGGACGAGTTACGAGAGGAAATCCACCCGACCTGAAGCGTCAAACCCGCATGACAATTTGTTCAACCAATGAAAACTTAAAACGTAATGACACTCTCTAATTCAGACAAAATTTCAAAAAATTCGTTGACTCTGCAACGCCATGAGGGAATCAACAAAATATACGATTCCATTTTTGCAGCGGATGATCTTGAGCAAAAATTAAAGACAATCTGCGATGGGATCGTCTCAACCTTTGGCACGGATTTCTCCCGAATCTGGATGATCAGGCAGGGGGATCAATGCGATAGCGGCTGCCCCCATGCTGCAAACCCTGATGAACGTCATACCTGTCGTTTCCGTGATTTATGTCTCCATCTGGCAGCCAGTTCCGGACGCTACACCCACCTTGACGGTTTTCACGGCAGAGTCCCCTACGACTGTTATAAAATTGGCCGTATTGCTTCGGGAGAAATGGAAACATTTCTTACCAATGATGTCACCCATGATTCTCGTGTTCACGATCATCAGTGGGCTGCAAATCATGATCTTGTCTCCTTTGCCGGCTATCAACTGCGTGATCACCAGGGTCAGGTAAACGGGGTTTTGGCTGTTTTTTCCCAGGATACTATTTCCCCCGAAGAACATGCTATACTTGAAAATCTGGCAAACTCCACAGCCCATATTATTCAGGTTGATTTACACCGGCTGAAGCTTGAGGATCTGGCTCGACAGCAGACCAGACATCTTGAAGAGCTATTCATTTTTTCACAATCTCTCAGCAGTTCCACGGACATTGCATCCCTGTATAGCAAAATCACTTCCCTGGCCAAAGATCTCCTGAGACTGGATTTTTCAACCCTGATGATTTTATCTGACGACCAAAAATCATTAAAGATCTGCGATGCAATTGGTTTTGATCAATCCATGATTGACACATTTGTATTAGTAAAAGGCCAGGGGCTTTCCACCTATGTGATTCATGAAAAAATCCCGGCCACTGTTACTGATTTTGCAACTGAAAATCGTTTTGAAATACCACCGGTCATTGAAGAGAAAAAAATCACTTCAGCACTTTGCGTACCCATGATGATCGGTAATGATGTTTTGGGCGTATTGATCGGTCACACCCATGAAAATAGAAACTTTTCAGCTGCTGAGATTTCCCTGTACCAGAGTTTTGCCAATCAAGCTGGCGTTGCTGTTAATAATTTGCTGCACATGCAAAAATTGCAGGCCTCAGAGGAAAAGCTGCGGACAATTATTGAAGCGCTTCCCAGTCCGTTATTTTACAAAAACGCTGCGGGAGTGTATCTGGATTGTAATGCTGCTTTTGCGGACTTTCTTGGCATGTCAAAAGAACAGATTATCAATGCAACGGTTGATGATCTTTTTCCCAAAACATTGGCCGATATTTTCCGGCAGGCGGATCTTGATCTCCTGGAAAGTAGGGAAAAACAAATCTATGAAACAAAAATGAGGCATGCCGATGATACGCTGCATGATGTCCTCTTCCATAAGGCAACCTGGAGCAATGAAAAAGGAGATGCCCAGGGCCTGGTTGGCATTATGCTGGACATCACAAAACGTAAACAGGCAGAAAAAGAACTTGCCGCAGAAAAGGAAAGACTTGCTGTTACCCTGAAAAGTATTGGTGATGGAGTTATTACAACGGATACCAATGGCAAGATTGTCCTCCTTAATCAAATAGCAGAAGACATAACAGGATGGAGCCAGGCTGAGGCAGCAGGCCGATCCATGAGTGAAATCTTCAACATTGTTCATGCAAAAAACCGTCAACCCTGTGAAAATCCTGTCCAAAAAGTATTGGAACAGGGAACGATCATTGCCATGGAAAATCACACGGTTCTGATCACAAAAAATGGAAACGATGTCCATATCGCTGACAGCGGTGCGCCAATTCGTGACCATGATGACGTAATCATTGGCGTTGTTATCGTCTTCAGAGACATCACCAATCAACTAAAAACCGAAAATGAACTACTCAAAATAAAGAAACTTGAATCAGTGGGCGTGCTGGCCGGTGGTATTGCCCATGACTTTAATAATATTTTGGCTGGCATCCTTGGTAACATTGAACTCGCCACCACTCGTGTTACAGAAGATTCCCGGGCAACCGAACTCCTTTCAAATGCCAGGAAAGCAACAATAAGAGCCGCCAAACTGACAGAACAACTGCTCACTTTTTCAAAAGGAGGAGAACCGGTTAAAGAGACAACCTCTCTGGCAGAAATTATCCGTGATTCAGCAGAGTTTGTACTCCATGGCTCCAACATTGCCTGTGATTACTCCATTCCTGAAGAGTTGTGGATGGTGAATATAGACAGCGGCCAGATCAGCCAGGTCATCCAGAATATTACCATCAATGCAAGTCATGCCATGCCGGAAGGAGGGAGGATCATGGTGACGTGTAACAATGTTGAAGGTTCGGAAGCCAAATCCCTCCAGATTGCACACAAAAGTGATTGTGTCCGGCTGACTATTCAGGATTCAGGTACAGGCATACCTGATGAAATCATAGAAGAAATATTTGATCCATATTTTTCCACCAAACCGGACGGCAGTGGTCTGGGTCTGGCTATCTGTCATTCAATTATCAACAAACATGACGGTCATATCCTCGTCCAGTCAGAACCTGATAAAGGAACAACGTTCACCATCTATTTGCCTGCCGCAATTTTAATAGGCGTTCCTGCTGTCAGTGAACAAAAAACACAAACAGAAGCCGACTCACTCAGGATTATGGTCATGGATGATGAAGAAATGCTGCGTATCATAACAGAAGCACAACTCACACAACTTGGCCATGAGGCTATTCTCGCTGTGGATGGCTCGGAAGCAATCAGCAAATATAAGGAGATGCAGGAACTTGGAACTCCTGTTGACCTGATTTTTATGGATTTAACCATACCTGGCGGTATGGGAGGCAAAGAGGCTGTTCAGGAAATCCTTAAACTCAACCCTGATGCCAGGGTCATCGTTGCCAGTGGATATTCCAATGATCCGGTAATGGCAAACTATAACGAATACGGTTTCATCGCCGCCCTTGCCAAACCCTTTGACCTGAAGGCATTAAACGATACGCTTATATCTGTATTCGAATAACTGCACTCCGGAATTTGCAAATGGCAGGCAAGCCTGATATCCTGAAATGGATTGTAATAATAATACACTTTCAATGCTGCCAATCTGGTTGCAGCCATGATAACGAAATTTCCTGTTTATCACCGGGGATAGTCGTATTTTGGACGCATTGAACAGGGAGATTTGCCAACATGGCATATAATATACCTTTAAGAAATAAACCACTGGTTCTTGTTGTTGATGATGACCTCTCCTTGCGTCTTGCTATGGGTGCGGCCATGGTAAAAGCAGGTTTTGATGTAATCGAAGCCCAAAATGGTCGCGAGGGGCTGGCTCTTTTTCAATCCAATACCCCTGATCTTATTTTGCTTGATGTTATGATGCCGGAGATGGATGGCTTTGAAACCTGTACTGCAATACGCAAGCTGCCGGAAGGAAAGCATACACAAATTCTTATGGTTACAGGGCTTGACGACATACAGTCAACAGAGCGTGCTTTTGAAGTCGGAGCAAATGATTTTGTTTCAAAGCCTCTGAATTGGGTGATGTTGGGTCACCGTGGAAAATACATGCTCCGTGCTGGTCAGGCCTTTCAAAAATTAAATAAAAACGAGCGCCGGTTGGCCAAGACGCAGGAACTTGCCCAGCTGGGAAACTGGGATTTTGACCTCATCAACTCTACTTTTCATTGTTCTCCTGAAGCCCGTCGTCTTCTGGGACTGATTGATGTTAACCATGTAACCTATAAAAATTTTTTAGCGCCTGTAATAGCCCAGGAACGTGGCCAGGTTAAAGAAACAATTGACACTGCCATTAAAACAAAAACGCCCTTTAGCATAAATTATCGAATCATCCTCCCCGATGGCACTTTACGACACGTTTTGAATCGAGGGGAAATTTGGTTCAATGCTAATGGCAAGGCAGAAACAATACTGGGTGCAATACAGGATGTGACGCAGTTAAAGCGTGCAGAAGAAGAAATCCGCATGCTTGCCTTTTATGACGGTTTAACTGGTTTGGCAAATCGAATGCTGTTTATGGATCGTCTTGAACAGGAAATTATCAAATCAAAACGCCATAAAAAAAATTTCGCCCTGTTATTTCTCGATCTGGATCAGTTCAAACGGATAAATGACACATTCGGACACCATATCGGCGATCTCCTGTTAAAAAGTGTGGCCGAAACCCTCCGTGAAGGCGTCAGGCGCAGTGATACTGTCACAAAACCTGTCCCGGATCATTCCGACACCCTGATCGCCAGACTGGGAGGTGATGAATTCATCATCTTGCTGGCTGATATCAGTGAACCGGAAAATGCTGCAATTGTTGCCAGAAGAATTCTTCATGAAATGCGAAACCCCTATGACCTGGAAGGCCATGAAGTTTCTGTAAGCACAAGTATTGGTATCAGTGTGTTTCCAGCGGATGGCGAGGATATAGAAGTATTGCTCCAACATGCTGATTCTGCGATGTACCACGCAAAAGACACAGGAAAAAATAATTATCAATTTTATAAGGAATCATTAAATGCTGCAGTACAGGAACGGTTTTCCCTTGAGCATGACATTAAATATGGTCTGAAAAGGAATGAATTTATCCTCTACTACCAGCCACAAATTGATCTCTCTACCCGTAAAATTGTAGGCGCTGAAGCCTTGATACGATGGTTGCATCCACAAAAGGGAATGATCCCACCTGATAAATTTATATCAATCGCAGAGGAAAGCGGCCTGATCATTGATATAAATAAGTGGGTGATACAAACCGCCTGTAAACAAAATACCATATGGAGAGAAAATGGTTTAAACCCGATTAGAATTGCAGTTAATTTATCCGGATATCAGCTTGCCAGCCAGAATATTATCCAGATCATAAAGGAAGCACTTCAGGACGGTAATCTTGATGCAAAACATCTTGAGGTGGAGATCACGGAAAATATTCTTATGCAGGATACTGAAGATACGGTTCGGGTACTTAAACAATTAAAAGATCTGAGCCTTAGAATTGCTCTGGATGATTTTGGAACAGGCTACTCTTCTCTTAGTTACCTGACATCTTTTCCTGTGGATATTATAAAAATTGACCGTTCTTTTGTCATGGGATGCACTAAGCTTACAAATAATCTGGTCATCATTAAGGCGATTATTGCCATGGGACACAGTTTGGGAATGAAGATTGTAGCAGAAGGCATTGAAACTGAGGAACAGCTGGAATTGCTTAAAGGATTCAGTGCTGATGAAGGCCAGGGATATTATTTCAGCCCACCTGTTTCCCAGGAGGAATTTGCCAATCTTCTGAAAAAAGGCACCCTGTAAAAAACAGGCCTACTCACCACCATGTGTGCTGTCTGCAGGCATGGAAATAAAATAACTATTCGCAGCACCCACGGGCATAACCGTCAAGCTAAGCGTTAGTCATTAGTCGTTAGCAATTGATTATTAATTATTTATTCTATTATTTCAATAAATTGCAAAATGAATACTTTTATTAATAATCAATGATCAATTGA
>JAOZQU010000030.1:15847-22316 GCA_029932055.1 Desulfocapsa sp. | reverse complement strand
ATAGACGATCTTGTTACCTGCGGCACCAAAGAACCGTATCGGCTGTTCACCTCTCGGGCTGAATATCGGCTCCTGCTTCGTGAAGACAACGCTGACACCAGGCTCTGCAGGATTGGCCACGATATCGGTCTGCTGCCGGAAGATGCCTATCAGGCTTTTCTGAAAAAGCAGTCTGCCCTTGAGCAAGGCGTGACCCTTCTGCAATCAATCCATGTGAAACCAAATGATGCCGTAAATACAATCCTCCTCGCGGAAGGCTCTGTAGCCCTCAAACAAAAATGCAGCCTGGGTGATCTCCTGCGCAGACCCGAGTTGTCACTGAGGCAGTTGAGCCTGCTACCCACAGACAGACAGGAAGAGGTTCAACGCCTTGTACAATCAGAAGTTTGTAATGAAATCCAGCTCCAGTTAAAATTCCAGGGTTATCTCAAACGCCAGGAAGAGCAGGTTGCCCGCTTTAAAAAAATGGAAAAGCTTAACCTGCCTGAAACAATTGATTACACCTCCCTGTCCGGGCTTTCCAATGAGGTGGTGGAAAAACTCAGCAGGGTGCGTCCGCGCTCTCTTGGGCAGGCCTCCCGCATATCAGGGATCACACCGGCTGCCATTTCCGTGCTCCAGGTTCATTTGAAAAAACTCCAGGACCAGACAAGAAAATGATGACTTTCCCTACCATTGATCCCGTCATTTTTGGGATTGGCCCTCTGCAGGTTCGCTGGTACGGACTGATGTATGTCCTTGGCTTTACGGCCAGTTATTTTCTCGTCCTGAAACAGATACGTGACTTTTCCTACAAGGAGCTCGAGCCCTGTTTTGAGAATCTCAATCTCACCCTGATTCTCTCCGTGGTGCTCGGGGGACGCCTTGGCTATGTTCTCTTTTATAACTTTTCCTACTATCTCCAGCATCCATTGGAAATCCCTGCCACATGGACAGGGGGTATGTCCTTTCATGGTGCCTGCCTGGGGTGTCTTATAGGGGGTTATCTTTATACCAGGAAAAACAAACTGGATTTCTGGACATGTGCAGATATGTATGTGGTGACTATTCCCGTTGGCCTCGGACTGGGACGCCTCGGCAACTTTATTAACGGTGAATTGTTCGGCAGACCATCCAACGTTCTATGGGCCATGGCTTTTCCAGGTGGTGGCCCGCAGCCACGACACCCATCCCAACTCTACGAGATGCTGCTGGAAGGATTTCTACTTTTTACTATCCTCTGGCTACTCAAAGGCAAACCATGGAATCAGGGAAAAAACTGGCCTCATGGCAGTATGCTCTGCCTCTTCCTCATTGGATATGGTTGCTTTCGTATGTTTGTGGAATTGTTCCGGGAACCGGATCAACACATCGGGTTTCTACTGGGATTTATAACCAGGGGCCAGCTTCTCAGTGGATTGATGGTACTTGGCGGGCTGATTCTTTGGAAAGTACGCCAAACTCAACAAGCATGAACGGGAATCTCATCTCTTAAGCTTTTGAACTCGCCTGTAAAGTGTCCTCCCGGGCTTAAATTTCACTGCCTTATGGGCAGGAATTATAATATCCCGACCGGTTTGCGGATTACGACCTTTTTTCTCAATACGCTTAACAACAGTAAATGTTCCAAAACCCAGAAGACTGACCTTACCCCCCTCTTTCATGGCTCTCACCATATTTGCAAACACTCCATTCACAGCCTTCTCCGCGTTTACTTTGGAGGTATTTGCTGACTTTGCAACTGAAGCAACAAGCTCTGCCTTATTCATGCTTTCCCCTTTTTCATCTCCCAAATCCTGACCATTCCCTCTCCCAAGGTACCTAGCCGTCAGGCTAAGCATTAATTGTTAGTAATTGATTATTGATTATTGATTATTTGTCCTGTTTTCTTAGCAAATTGCCAATAAAACTCTTTTTAAATAATTAATAATCAATTGATAACAGTCAATTGCTAACGCTTGGGTTAAAGTTTCTTTACCATTATCTCAACCCCTTAGGGACGACCAGCAAACAATGAAAACTTCTTACTTTGACGGCGGTACCTCAAAAGGTACGAATGACAGAATTCTTAAATGAATCACAATTCAGTATGTTGCCATTTTAAGACCACATGCCTGAAAAAAAAACAATTGTGGAATATACGTATTTTTTTATCCGTATATTTACCTAGATGGAAAAATTATGACAAAGAAAACAGAAACATAGAAGAAACTTCCGTATTACAAAAAAAGAATTTTTTTTGCAAAGAAACGATACACGAAACTACATTTGGAAGGAAACAGCGCCGTCGATATTCAGTCGCTGGGTATTACAAAACCGTTACGAACGGCAAAATTCACAAGATCAACACTATTCTTCATGTCAAATTTCCTCAGTAAATTGGCACGATGATGATCAATGGTCCTTGGACTGAGACAGAGCATCTCTGCCATGACCTTGCTGGTATGGCCTGCCACAACAAGATTAAGAACTTCTCTTTCTCTGTTGGTGAGGGTTTCAAAAGGAGAGCTGCGGTTATTTCGATAGGCCGAGATCACATCATCGGCAAAATCCTCTGATAGAAAAGGGGAAAGGTAAGATTTTCCATCCTGAATACGTTTTATGGCGAGCAGCAGTTCTTCATCCGAATCTTCTTTCATCAGATAGCCGTCTGCTCCTGCTGACATGGCATGATAGAAATACTGTTTGTTTTTATGCATGGTCAGCATAAGAATTTTGATACGCGGATAAAGCTTCTTTACCTTACTCACGGCTTCAATGCCGGTGAGTTTAGGCATGGATATATCCAAAACCAGAAGATCCGGCTGTGATGTTTTAAGAAAGGTAAGTAACTCCTCGCCGTCACCAACTTCACCAATGACTTCCAATGCCGGATTATTACTGATAAGATTCCTGATACCTCGACGTATCAGTGTGTGATCATCAGCCAGGAGTATACGGTACTGCTGTTTTGCGCTGGCCATGTCCTTCTCCTTTGAAAAATTTCTCAAAAAATGAGCAGATACAACTGAAGATTCTTTAAAAAGTGTATCTGAATTACTTCATAAAATCAAGTACAACTGGACAGTGATCGGATCCGTATATGTGCTGGTAGATTTCTGCGTCCACAATTCTCTTCCGACTTTTCTTGTCAACACAGAGATAGTCAATGCGCCAGCCAATATTTCTATCACGGGCACGACTTCGGTAGCTCCACCAGGAATACTGTTCAGGTTCTTTGTTTTTCGCACGAAAACTATCAATCCAGCCAGCCTCAGTAAAACTATCCATCCAGGCACATTCTTCAGGGGTAAAACCAGGATTTTTTCTATTCTGCTTCGGGTTGGCAAGATCTATTTCTTTGTGAGCAACATTAAAATCTCCACAAACCACCACTGATTTTTTCTTTGCCAACTCCTCTGCAAAGCTCTGCAAAGTAACATTAAACTCATGTTTAAAACCTAAACGGCTCAAGCCATGCTTGGAATTTGGGAAATAGCAGTTTATGAAATAATATGTAGGAAATTCAAGGGTCAACACCCGTCCTTCTTCATCAAAGCGGGGATCACCAATGCCCCGAATAACACTCTCCGCCTTCTGTCTGCTATAGGTTGCAACTCCTGAATAGCCCTTACGCTCAGCACTGTAAAAATAGCTATGATAGCCTTCAAGTTTTTGCAGGGGATCAGGTAACTGCTCCACCATGGCCTTAATTTCCTGCAGACCCATCACATCAGGGGCCATCTCCTTGAGGCTTTCCATAAATCCTTTTTTATAAACGGCCCGCAAACCGTTTACATTCCATGAAACAAGGCGTAGCACCTCGCCTTTTGTATTCTTTGCTTTAAGTTTTCTTGGGCTGACTCCAATACGTGGACAAGCCTCTGTCAAAACACATCGGTCACAGTGTGGAGCCACAGGGCGGCAGGTTCCCTGACCAAAAGCTACCAGCAGTGAATTCACTGGAATCCAATATTTAAAAGGCAGTTTTTTACGAAGCGCCATCTCTGTTTGTTCCGGTTTTTTTGTTTCCACATAGCCCCAGATATTCATTATTCGATGGACATGGGTATCCACACAAATAGCCGGGATACCAAAAGCTTGCGCAAGAACCAGATTGGCTGTTTTTCTTCCCACACCAGGAAGAGTCAGTAAGCCCTCCATGGAGTCCGGTACTTTTGAATCAAAATCCGTTGCCATTTTCCCAGGCAAGGCGGCAAGATATCTCGCCTTATTTTTATAAAAACCAACGGGATAGATCAATTTCTGTAATGTTGCTTCATCAAGTTCCGCAAGTTCTTCAACGGTGCCTGCTTTTTTAAACAAACGCTCGGATGATACTGCTGTAACCTCATCCTTGGTTCTGGCTGAGAGAATTGTTGCCACCAGAACCTTAAAGGGATCTTTTGTTTGCACAGCAATCAAATCCACCACTGGAACCTGATAGTTCCTCACCTCTTTTTCAAGAATCCCGATGAACTCCTCTATGTCTATGGTCATGTTTTACCTTTATTGTCTGATTTTTTCAAAGTGATCCATTTTAGCGGGTTCACATACAGGAAACAAGCAAATGATTGTTTTCATATTTGCACAAATATCCAGCCACAGTTAAGATAGAATCGTTATGAACAAATCGAATCCCCTCTCACCCCTCCCGGCAACCGCTGAAGAATGCAAAACGCGTGGCTGGCATGAAGTTGACATTGTTCTTGTCACAGGAGATGCTTACGTAGATCACCCGTCTTTTGGAATTGCCCTGATCGGTCGACTCCTGGAAAGTAAGGGCTACCGGGTAGCCATCCTTGCCCAGCCGCGCTATGACAGCAACAACGACTTCAAGACTTTCGGTAAACCCCGCCTCTTTTTCGGCATCACCAGCGGCAACCTGGACTCCATTGTGGCCAACTATACCGGCAACGGAAAGGTGCGGAACAAGGATTCCTACTCACCTGACGGTAACCCATGGTACGGGGATAAAAAAGAAAAAAAGGCAAGACGACGGCCTGACCGTGCCTCCATGCTCTATGCTAACCTTGCCCGTTCTGCCTATAAAGATGTTCCCATAATTTTAGGCGGGGTGGAGGCATCTCTTCGTCGGTTCGTCCATTACGACTATAAACAGAAAAAACTGCGCGGTTCCTTACTGAGCGATGCCAAAGCTGATCTCCTTGTCTATGGCATGGGAGAGCAGGCAGTTCTTAAAATCGCTGAACGCCTGAATAAAGGTCTTGCTCTTACGGATATTGCCGGCACCTGCGAACGGCTCAGCGAAAACGTTTTTCAGGAGCGACCAACAGGAGACGAACAGGAGTCTGTCCTTCTGCCATCCTGGCAGGAGATAAATCAAAACACCTCTCTCTTTTTACGAGCCGAAAAAGAGATCGATGCTCAAGCCAGAAGCTATGCTGACAAACAGCTCATCCAAAAGCAACAAAGTTCATGGATTATTCAGCATCCGCAACCGCCCAAGCTTAGTACCAGGGAGATGGATAGTCTGTATGAGCTTCCCTACACCCGTTGTGAACACCCTGCATTTCCAAATGTTCCTGCCGCTCGAATGATCCAGCACTCTTTGACCATAGTTCGTGGCTGTTCAGGTAACTGCTCTTTTTGTGCCATCACCCGTCATCAGGGTCCGGCGATCACCAGTCGCGGCCAGGAATCTTTGCTTCGTGAAGCAAAACTTGTCAGTTCCATGAAAAACTTCACTGGAACCATCAGTGACCTGGGCGGTCCCACTGCCAATTTATATGGCGTTTCCTGTAAAATCGGTTCCTGCAAAAAACATGATTGTCTCTACCCGAAAGTATGCAAAAATCTCCAGGTTGACGAAAAATCATTTCTCTCTCTGCTGCGTAAAATCTCATCCCTGCCGCAGGTTCGTAATGTTTTTATCTCATCCGGGCTGCGTCTGGAGCTTCTCTGTTCCACACCAGCTCTTTTTAAAGAAATACTCCGCGCCCATACTCCCGGCGCACTGAAAATTGCTCCGGAGCATACGGAACAGGAAGTGCTGGATCTGATGCACAAAGAATCCCATGAGCAATTACGAGAATTCCTGAAACTTGGCCGTAAATTTGGTCGTGAGCTGAAAAAAAATATTCATTTCACTCCCTATATCATCTCCGCCCATCCGGGATGTAAAGAATCTCATACTGCAAAGCTTGCTAAAACTCTGCAGCACCTAGGCCTTGAGCTTAGACAATTCCAGGATTTCACTCCCACTCCCGGAACCCTTGCTACGGCTATGTATGTTACCGGTTTGCACCGGGATACTGAAAAACCGATTTTCGTTGCCCGGAAACAATCCGAACGTATGAAACAACGACAAATTCTGGAGAGACAACTCCACAACAATAAATCCGCGCCGCGTTTTCCGCGTTTTCCGCGTTTTAATGAGAGCAAAAAAGCAGGAAACAAAAAAAAAGGCCGGTCATGACTTCTGTCACAACCGGCCTTTTTCTGAATCAGTAAGTGCGACCGCACTTAAAAATCAACCGCTTCAGCCACT
>JAOZQU010000030.1:0-15747 GCA_029932055.1 Desulfocapsa sp. | reverse complement strand
CCGCTTCAGCCACTACCTACCGGTTCTCCATTCATCTCCGGCGCTGCTTCATCTGCGGCTTCATCTGCATGTTCTTCGACGCTACCTGCGTCGTGTTTATTTCCGCCTCAGCCACTGGTAGCTTCGTGTGTTTCAGTGCCAACTGCACTGGACTTTTCACCACCTCAGCCACTGGCACCAGCACTACCGGGAACGGATATACCACCACCGGCCAACAGGCCAACGACTCCGATTCCGGCAAGGATCTTTTTCAGTTCCTTTGCGTCCATGGTTTGTTCTCCTTTGTTAGGATATGCCCTTCTCCCTGCGAAAAAGGCAAATCAGAATCAGCCTATGACGGCTGAACATTCCATTGAAAAGCCCTATCATAGATTACCACATTGTGCAAGTTGTTTCCGATGAACAACAATCAGTTATCAAGGTCATCCGGTGAAAAAGTCAGCACATCATTGAGATTATTTCCCCCAAGGAGAAGCATAAACAGGCGATCAAGCCCCATGGCAATCCCTGCTGCCCTGTCAATTCCGCCAAGATCACTCAAAAAACGCTCGGGCATTTTCCCTGCTCTGTTGGCATCGACTTCCATCTTTGTATATTCTTCCTCAAAACGACTGCGCTGCTGATCAGGATCCGTGAGTTCTGAAAATCCATTGGCCAATTCAACACCAGAGAGATACAGTTCAAAGCGTTCCGCCACATCCGGTTGACCCGCTTTCGGACGAGCAAGTGATGCGAGTTCCAAGGGGTAATCATAGAGAAAAGCGGGGCTCTGTTGCCCCAGATTTGGTTCAATCTGTTCCACCAATAATTGATCAAATCGATCCTGTTTGAGAGCCTCGGCAGCAGACATTGAGCAATATTTCTGAAAAGCCCTTTCCACAGTCAATCGTTCCCATGGCTGATCCAGCGGCATAGGAAAACCACAGCCGACAAGCTCTTTAGCCAGAAAAACACACAACTGTTCACAATCTGTCATCAGATCAGTATAATCCGCATCCAACCGATACCATTCAAGCATGACAAACTCCTCAAGATGCAGTCGGCCACGTTCTCCCTGCCTGAAGCAATGGCATATCTGAAAAATTTGTTCACAGCCACTGGCCAGCAAACGTTTCATGTACATTTCAGGTGAGGATTGAAGAAAATGTTCTCCGGCAGGGATGGGAAGGATATTATGTTCAGGAATGACCAGGGGCTGACGGATGGGAGTGTCCACCTCAAGAAAACCCTGGTTCTGAAAAAAACAACGAATTGCCTGAAAAAAGGCTGCACGCTGATGCAGCCTTTTTTGATCAAGCATAAAAGAACTACTCTTTCACACGGGTGACATAGGCTCCCGTTCGAGTATCGATCTGAATTTTATCTCCTTCAACAACAAAGGGAGGAACCTGGAGGACATAGCCGGTCTCCACTGTGACAGGCTTGGTGTCATTACCTGAAGTATCGCCTTTAGCCCAGGGTTCTGCGGTTGTGACCATAAGGTTTACAAAGATGGGCAAAGTAACATCAATGGGTTTCTCGTCAAAAAAAAGCACATCAAGATCCATATTATCCTGCAGAAAGCTTACATTGTCGCCAAGTTGTTCTCTGGTGATAAATGTCTGTTCGTAACTCTCCGTATCCATAAAGTGGTATTCATCACCCTGATTATAGAGATACTGCATCTTCCGCTCTTCAAGGGCAGGTTTCTCAAATTTTTCATTGGAACGATAGGTCTGGGTAAACTGGTTTCCAGTAATCATATTTCGCATTTTACAGCGATATAAAGCCTGTCCCTTACCGGGTTTTGAAAACTCGAAGCGAGTGATAATATAAGGAGCACCATCAATTTGGATTTTTAGTCCTTTACGCAAATCAGAAGCACTTAACATACTTTTTCTCCGTGGGATCCCGGTTCTCTGGGAGGTAACTTAGTCTCTAGCAAAAACGCAATTAAATTTATTAAAAACTTGTTACTATACCCGTAGCCAAGTATCTTTGGCAACCCATAAAAACAATTGAAGTCGCAGACAGAAGGCTGCACAATGTATAGGCTCAACGCAAAAGAAAAAGAAAATCTGCCCGATAGCCGGTTATGGTTTCGAGACGGTGCAATAGCCTCATGGCCAATCTGTTTCGGTTATATTCCCATCGGACTGGCCCTTGGGGTGTTGGCTAATCAGGCAGGAATTCCTGCCTGGGCTGTAACTATGATGTCCATCCTGGTCTTTGCCGGATCTGCACAGTTTATCTGTGTTGCCATGCTTGCTGCCGGAGCCTCTATCTGGTCAATTATTTTCACAACCTTTGTTGTTAATCTGCGCCATTTCCTAATGAGTTCGGCAGTGGCAGTGCACCTGAGTGGTCTACGCCGTCTCTTCTTAAGCTTTTTTGCCTATGGCATTACTGATGAAAGTTTTGCAGTCAATATGACGCACTTTCGAAAAGGAAAGTGGGGTCCCCTGCGGGCTATCACCGTTAATCAACTGGCCAATCTTGCCTGGGTCATGTCAACCACCTGTGGAGCACTGGTCGGGCAGTTCATTCCCACCGGAGCCTTTGGCACCGACTATGCGCTCACAGCCATGTTTCTGGCACTTTTGCTTTTCCAGCTCCATAATGCCGTGTATATTCTCACAGGTCTGACTGCCTTGGGGATAGCTGTTGTCTGGTACTTGTTCATTCCCGGAGACAGCTATATCATTGGATCCTCAATTTCTGCAGCAACATTAGGTTTCTTTTTTAAACGATACCGGGAAAAGCACAAATGAATTTTCTCGACTATCTCTTTCTCTTTGGCGGCATGGGACTTGCCACATATCTTCCCCGCTGGCTTCCACTCTTTTATCTAGCTCACCGGGAATTGCCCAAATGGCTGATAGACTGGCTGAGCCTTATTCCGGTGGCCATACTCTGTGCCCTGCTTGCCCCCATCCTGTTCACCGAGCAAACCACGCGCAGCCTTGAACTCGGTAAACCGGAATTTCTGGTGGCTATCCCAACCCTTCTCTTTGCAGTGAAAACAAAAAATCTTGGCGGAACTGTTCTTGTGGGAATGGGACTTTACTGGCTATGGGGAACTATTCAGTAACACAGGTCACAGAACCCATCCACTCACTGCAAATCTTGACCTGTAAGTATTGACTCACCAAACAGAGCGCGTACGAGCTGCTGATCGCGCCCATATAAATCCTTGTTGAAATGCATGCCACCATTCTTGTCACCCCAGGCAGTCTGGTAGACAAGATGCACTGGAATTGGCGGCTGGAGCCTGACAACTTTACGTTCGGCAGTGTCTATAACCTCCCCGATCATCTCCTGTGTCCACCTGACATCACTGTCAGCAAGAAGGAATTCCACCAATTGTTTCGGCTCACTGAGCCTGATACATCCGTGGCTGAAAGCCCGGTCTGTCTTGTCAAACAGATCACGACCTGGTGTGTCGTGGATGTATACACTGTATTTATTGGGAAAAACAAATTTGACAACACCCAGAGCATTCCATGGCCCCGGATCCTGACGCAGTTTATAACGGCTTATCTGCTCTTCACTGACCTGATTCCAATCGATACTTTGGGGAACGATCTCAACACCATCCGCCTGCCAGCTGGAAAACAACCGGATATGCTTACTATCAAGATAACTACTGTCCTCCCTCAGCTTCTCCAGCATTTCATTACGGGCAATATCAGGTGTAATATTCCAGAACGGATTAAAATCAATATATTTAATAGTGTCGCTGAAAACAGGCGTTTCGTGATGTTCCTTACCCACAATCACCCGCATTTCAAGTTGAACAACATCATCAACCACACCCTGTAAGCCAAATCCAGCAATATCGACAAGCACATATTTAAAGCCTAGCTCACGCTCTGTCCATCGCCATCGCTCCATGTTTATCAAGATCTGACGGATACGATTCTTCACGGAAACATTCAAGGCAGCAAGAGTTCTTTTGCCGATAATTCCATCCACCTGTAATCCGTGTCGATCCTGAAATTCATTTACCGCTTGCTCAAGTTCATAACCATACAGATACTGACTCATTTCTGCAGCAGCATGATGATCGCCGGTTATGCTTAACAGTCTCCTTACAGCAGGAATCCGAGTATCGGATTCGCCAGGATACAGTGTCTTACCAGATCCAATATATGGCCATCCTCCTTGTGCTGAAATATTCCGATATCTTTGTAATTGTTGCTTAAGAACCCGGTAATGGCGATGATCCGGAGCAAGGCCAGCAAGATAGGTTGCCATATCAGTGGCATTTCGGGCCTCAGATATGGATGCAATCGGATCAAAAATGACGCAGCCTGCCTGGTCAAAGAGTTTTAAATTTTGCAGCCTTGGAGCCAGTCGTCCTTCCCTCATATCATAAATAAAAGCAAGCAGACCAAGGGTGAGATCAATATCCAGCCTGGCCAGTTGGGCAGCTGTTCGGCTCCGCCATGCTGAGGCAATTCTATGCACTCCATAGTCACTGGGGTTCAAGCCGTCATCATCAGCACTCTTTAACGCTGCAAAAATATGCTCGGCCTGACCAGTTGGACCATTTTCATTCACCCAGAGAGGATGTATACCAAGCCCATGATATACAGCTGTCAGCCACTGATCCTGACACTTCATTCCCGCATCATACCAGTCAAGTCCGATTAGCTCCTCCGGATACTTATTCAACTCTTGGGACAATGCCATATTGATTTGATCCGGGGAAACAGCTGCAAAAACGGTAGTGGAATACAGAAGAAATATCTGCAGTAAAAAGATAGCGCTGGTAACTATGCAGTTCTCCTTCTGTATCTTTTTGCGTGTTTTTAACAGGATAAACATATCAGTCCCTTGACAAACAAGACGTTGTCAGCTTTAATTATAAGATATATATAATGAATTATATTTTTCATTGAAAATTTCAAATCACCGTTCATTTTCTTCAACTCTTCTTTACCACCCAATATGCAAGAACAGCTTTATAATCGACGGAAATTCCTTGGCAGATCGTTGCAGTTCATCGCTGGTGCCACCCTTCTCACGCCGGCTCTTTCCATGGCCGGGAACCTGGATATTCGGGATCTTTCTTTTTACCACACCCACACCGGCCAGACACTCGACATTGCCTATAAAATTTCAGGACACTATGATCCAACAGCATTGCAACAAATAAACCATCATCTGCAAGATTTTCGTACCAGGGAAACATACCCCATCGACCCTAACCTTCTTGACATTCTTTATAGCGTTAAACAGCAAGCCGGGGGAGGAGTGTATGAAGTAATCTCCGGATATCGTTCTCCCAAAACCAATGGTATGCTTCGGAAAAACAGTAGTGGAGTGGCCAAACGCAGTCTGCACATGGAAGGCAGAGCCATTGATATTCGTCTGACCGGACTCAAAACCAAAGAGCTCCGGGATATCGCTCGTTCTTTACAAGAGGGAGGAGTTGGCTATTATCCAAAATCAGATTTTGTCCATCTTGATACCGGTAGAGTACGTTACTGGTAATTTCTTTTGAAACCAAAAAATTAAGGCCATAACAGTACTCCCCAGACTAACAACACCAACATCAAAGAAAGAAGAACTGCAGCAGAGCCCTGATCCTTGGCTCGCCCCGAAAGTTCATGCTGCTCGCTCCCGAGCCTATCCACCACACTCTCAATGGCGGAATTGAGCACCTCAACAATCAAAACAAGAAACACACTTCCTGCAAGAAGTACTTTCTCCGCTCCTGTCTCTCCCAAATAGAGCCCAAGAGGAATCAGCAACAGAGCCAGAACACTCTCTACCCGGAATGCCTCTTCTCCCTGCAACGTTGCCCAGAGTCCCTGCAGTGAATAACCGCCACTCTTTATAATTCTTCTTTTTAAGAGCTTACTGATATGTTTTGCCATTATACTTTAACCAACCATTTATATGGCGGCCACCTGGATCATGATGAGTCCAGTGAATCACGCCGCCCTGTGAATTCCACTCGTACTCACCATAAAAACCTACAGTATCACCTTTTTTTAATCCAGCAAGTCTATCAGCGATATCAATGTTATGAGCAACAAGCACTGTCTGATCAGGACTTGTCTGTAAAATAAACCTCTGATGCTGCAGTCCTTTACGATCATCCGGCAGAACCTTTTTCACCACACCTTGTCCCTGAATCTGAAAATCACTCTGCTTATTAACAAATGCACTCTGTAGCGTTGCACCGGAACTTTGTGTAACTGATGACAGATCGGGTACAGAAGTTCCCTGCTGCGCAAGCAAGTAAATCACGATTGCCAACGCAGCCATGAAAATATTTTTTTTCATATGATTTATTTCTTGATGCTTTTATCTTTCGAGGCTGAAAGCAATACCTTCGCGACTTGGTCATAGGTACTGGCAAAATGAACCTGCAAACCTTCCCGAATATGATCAGGGAGGGTCTCGAAGTCCCCTCTGTTTGCCTCCGGCAAAATCAACTCGTTGATATTATTACGCTTGGAAGCGATCACCTTTTCTTTTATGCCACCAACAGGCAAAACTATTCCAGTCAGCGTCAACTCCCCGGTCATGGCGAGGCCTCGTTTCATTTGCAGCCCAAGCCCAAGACTGAGCAGGGCTGATGCCATGGTGATTCCGGCGCTCGGGCCATCTTTTGGGGTGGCTCCCTCCGGCACGTGGAGGTGGATGAAATGTTTCTGAAAAAAATCTTCCTTCACTCCGTAGCGGGCAGCGTTGGAAAGGAGATAGCTGTAGGCAATTTCAGAGGACTCACGCATAACATCGCCCAGTTGTCCCGTCTGTTTAAAGCCTGCATTCTCTTTTGGAACTGCGGTAGCCTCCACTGCAAGCGTTACACCACCCAAAGCAGTCCAGGCAAGACCGGTGACAACACCTACTCCACTGATAAGAGATTCTTTTTTAAAAAATGGCTTGCCTAAAAAATCCTCAATATTTTTCACTGTCACAGATATGCTGAGCTTTGGATCTTCAAGAAATTTCACCACAGATTTTCGCACAATCTTCATAAGATGTTTCTCTGTCTTCCTGACTCCTGCCTCCCTGGCATAGCCCTCAATAAGTAGCCTGAGAGCTGCATCACTGATTTTCAATTGTGCCTTTTTAATCCCTGCTTTTTTCAAAGATTTAGGCCAGAGATGATTTTTGGTAATGGTCATCTTTTCTTCAGTGATATATCCTGATAGCCGGATAACCTCCATACGATCAAGCAAAGGACCAGGGATAGTATCAAGCTGATTGGCAGTACAGATAAAAAGAACCTTGGAGAGATCCACCCGCAGATCCAGATAGTGATCAAGAAAATCTGAGTTCTGCTCCGGATCCAGCACTTCAAGCAGAGCTGATGCCGGATCACCGCGAAAAGAAGCGCCGATCTTATCAATCTCATCAAGCATGATCACCGGATTGGCTGTTTTTACCTCTTTTAAGGCCTGAACAAATTTTCCGGGCATGGCACCGATATATGTACGCCGATGCCCTTTAATCTCAGCCTCATCCCGCATACCACCAAGGCTGAAACGATAGAACTCCCTGCCCATGGCCTCGGCAACAGAACGACCAATTGAAGTCTTCCCCACCCCCGGAGGTCCCACCAGCAGCATTATAGAGCCGGCAATTTCTTTCTTGTAGGCACCCACTGCAAGAAATTCTATGATGCGTTCCTTCACATCATCCAGGCTGTCATGATCCCGATCGAGAATCTGCCTTGCTTTCTTGATTCCTAATTTATCCTTGGAAAAAACGCCCCAGGGAACAGAACTCATCCAATCAAGATAATTCCTGGTGACTGCATACTCCTGAGATCCCTTTTCCAGGTAACTCAGTTTTTTCAATTCATCATCTATTCGTTCTGCCACAGGTTCCGGAGGATTGAGTTTTTCAAGGCGCTTTTCAAATTCTTCCGCATCATATTTCCTATCATCCTTGGTGATGCCCAGTTCTTTCTGGATGGTTGTCAGCTGTTCACGCAGAAAAAACTTTCGTTGGCGCTTACTGATTTTTGTATTTACCTCTTTGCTGATCTCACCATGGAGTTTGGTAACCTCAACTTCCTTCTGCAATAGAGGGAAGACACACTGCATCCGCTCGAGTACCGGTAAAGTTTCCAGAACCTTCTGCAGCTCTTCTCCCGATGCTGTGGTAAGCGTTGCGGCAAAATCTGTAAGAGGTGCCGGTTCACTTGGTGAAAAATATTGCAAAGCCTGTTTTAATTCTTCACCATGCAATGGATTTGACTGAACCAATTCCTTTACAGCAGAAATGATGGACAGGGCATATGCTCTAATTTCCGTATTGTCCATGCTGATCTTCTGATCTTCTTCTGCAGGGTATTCAACCTCAACCAGAAAAGGAACCTTTCTCCCAAGCCAACGTTTTATGCGAAAACGCTGCAGGCCCTGACAGATAAAATGAATATTGGACTCCTGCATGGTGGGTTTCAAAACTTTTCCAACACAACCGATCTGAGAAAAATCTTCAGGAGCTGTATCCTGAGCAGGAATATTGGAGGTATAAACCAGCCCCACCAGCTTCTGATCAGTCTCGCCAATTTTTTGAATAGTCTCTTTCCAGTACTCTCCAGACAGAACAATGGGCTGTACCTGCCCAGGGAAAAAAGGCCGGCTGGCAATGGGAATCAGATAAAGGTGCTGGGGAAGAATCTGATTAGGTAGAGCAATATCTCTTGGCTCACCACCTGCATTGATCACTTCGATTTCTGCATGAATTGCATTTTTATCTCCCATAAATAACTGCTCCTCTATATTCTATAATCCTAAAGACTGAATCTTTTTTATACCTGCCACACTGTCTTCTATAAACTTTATCAGCTGACGCGCACTTAACAAATAAAAAAAGCAGGAATTTTTCAGGTGCTTCGCAAACTGCTTCCCGTTATAATAATCACAGTCCACAAACTCACAAGGTTTCAAAAAAAATAACAATAAGGAGATTACATTCGCATGATCCGTATAGGTATCCTTTCAGACACTCATCTAAACAAACCCTCATCATGGTTCAGGAGACAGACAGAGCAAGCGTTTCACGACTGCTCAGTAATTCTCCACGCAGGTGATCTGACCGACATCTCTATTCTTGATGTCTTTAAAGGGAAAGAAATCCATGCAGTGCATGGAAACATGTGTGATTTTTCTACTCATCAGGCTCTGCCAACCGATAAGCTGATCACCATTGACGGTTATACTATTGGTCTCTGTCATGGCGCAGGAGCAAGACACAACATTGAAGAGCGAATGTGGAATCTTTTCCCGGTTGTTGACTGTATTGTATACGGACACACCCATATCCCGGTGAATCATCTTCTTGCCAAAACACTTTTCATAAACCCGGGTTCTTTTTCAGGTACAGGCCGTTATGGTGCTTCGGGAACTTATGCCATACTAAATATCGAACCGAATGGCCTGCAGGCGACCCTTCACCAGCTTCATGGAGACGAAGCATGAAAACACTCTGGGCACCGTGGCGTATGGAACATGTGCTGGGCAAGGCAGCCAAAATTTCCGGATGTCTTTTTGAGCCGCCCGGCAAAGCCTCTTTTGACAAGGATGCTCTGCTTCTTTACCGGGATACGCAGAATGTTGTCCTCCTCAACAGGTTTCCTTACACTAACGGCCACCTGCTAATTGCACCAATTGACCATATTGCATGCATTACAGAACTTGACCCTTTGGGACAGGCAGCACTCATGGACATGATATCAAAAGCAACACAAATACTCCGTGACAACCTCAAACCGGATGGCCTGAACGTGGGCTGTAATCTTGGTAAGGTTGCCGGTGCCGGAATCGCGGATCACCTTCATTTTCATATTGTTCCCCGTTGGGAAGATGATCATAACTTTATGACAGTTCTTGCCGATATTCGCAGTATACCGGAGCATCTTCTCACTACTTTTGACAAACTCCTCCCTTCCTTCCAGCAACTACTGGTAAATACAAAGTAAAAAAAATGAGTAAAGCAGCAAAAATCACCCCAATGCTTCGACAGTATCTGGAAATCAAGGAGCAGCACCAGGATACCATCCTCTTTTACCGAATGGGTGATTTCTATGAAATGTTCTTTGATGATGCGGTTACTGCCTCAAAAATTCTTGGAATTACTCTTACTTCACGCAACAGTAAGAATGAGGCAAACAAAGTACCCATGTGTGGAGTACCTTATCATGCTGCGACAACATATCTTGCCAAACTGGTCAAAGCCGGACGTCGAGTTGCTATATGTGAACAGACAGAAGACCCGAAACAGGCCAAGGGAATCGTTCGCCGTGAGGTAGTGCGGGTTATTTCTCCTGGTGTAGTCACAGATTCGCAGCTCCTGGATGCCAAAGATAACCTTTATGTTGCAGCACTTACCAGTAAAGAAAAAGGGAACGAAACACTCTTTGGTATCAGCTTTCTCGACCTCTCCACCGGTGCTTTTCTACTCGGCGAATTTATTGATCAGGAAGGCAACGCTGAGATTATACTCGACCAGCTCACCCGCATGACTCCAGCTGAACTCCTAATCAGTGATAAAGACAGTGAAGTGTTGGCGGGTTTAGTAAGTACTGCAGTAACACTGCTTCCAGGACTTTGCATCACAACGCGGTCTTCAGCCATGTTTCACTTTAGCAGTTGTGAGGAACTCCTCACTGATCACTTTCAAGTGACAAATCTTGCAGGTTTTGGCTGTAACGCATTCAAGCAGGGAATAATCGCGGCCGGAGTGCTCCTTGATTACATAGTCGAGACGCAGAAAAGTAAACTCAGCCATATTGAAAAACTGACCCCCATTGACCTTGATCTTATTTTACAAATCGATGATTCCTCCCGGCGTAATCTGGAACTGACCCAGACCATTATTGGTACTCAGCGCGACGGCTCACTGCTTTCTGTTCTCGATCAAACCTGTACACCCATGGGTGCCAGAATGCTCAAACAGGAAATTCTCTTTCCGCTTCAGGATGTACAGCGCATTAATGCAAGACTTGATGCAGTACAGTTTCTTCACCAGCATGCAACCATTCGCAAAACATTCCGTGAAATGCTCGCTGCCATTTATGATGTGGAACGTCTTAACAGTCGTATGGTGCTGGGTAATGGGAATGGCCGGGATATGCTGGCTCTGAAAAAGTCCCTGGCAAAACTTCCGGCCATAAAGGAACTCCTGCTCCAATGTGAGGCAGATCGTATCAAGCAACTGGGAGAAGATCTTGACATCCTTGATGATCTGTATCAGCTGCTTGATACGACCATCAATGAGGATGCTCCGATTACCTTGCGTGAAGGCCGTCTCATAAAGGAAGGTTATAACGAGGAGCTTGATGAACTTGTACATATCCAGCGCCATGGCAAGCAACTCATCCTTGATCTTGAAGCCCAGGAACGAAAAGCCACAGGAATTGCCAAACTCAAAGTTGGATTTAACAAAGTTTTTGGATATTTTATCGAGGTGAGCAGGCTTCAATCGGAAAAAGTCCCTGAAACCTATATCCGCAAACAGACTCTTGTCAATGCTGAGCGATTCATTACTCCTGAGCTCAAAGAATTTGAGACAAAAGTACTGGGAGCACAGGACAGACGGCTTGAACTTGAATACCAGTTATTCACCGAAATCCGTAAAAAACTGGCGGCTGAAAGTTCACGCTTGTTACAAAGCGCACAGCTGCTTGCCAAAATTGATTTTCTTGTCTGTCTGGCAGAAGCTGCAAGCCTTTATCGTTACCAGCGCCCGCAAGTAGATGATGGCGAAATAATCGATATTATTGAGGGCAGACACCCTGTCATCGAGCGTTCACTGCCAAGTGGTAAATTTGTTCCAAACGATGTACACCTCGATCAGGAGACAGAAGAGGTTTTGATCATCACCGGCCCTAATATGGCTGGGAAATCCACCATTCTCAGACAGACAGCTCTCATTGTGCTCATGGCCCAGATGGGTTCGTTCGTGCCCGCTGAAACAGCAACAATAGGAGTGGTCGACAGAATATTCACCCGGGTTGGTGCCATGGATGATCTCAGACGCGGCCAGTCCACCTTTATGGTTGAGATGAATGAAACCGCAAATATCCTGAATAATGCCACGGAAAAAAGTCTTGTCATACTTGATGAAATCGGACGGGGTACCTCAACCTTTGATGGACTTGCCATTGCCTGGGCAGTGGCCGAAGATCTGGTGCAAAAAAACAACAAAGGTGTAAAAACCCTCTTTGCCACTCACTACCATGAGCTCACTGATCTGGCTAGAACCGAGGAACGGGTACGTAACTACTCAATTGCAGTACGGGAATGGAATGACACAATTATATTTCTGCACAAACTCGTCAAAGGTGGCACAAATCGATCCTACGGAATCCAGGTGGCAGGCCTTGCAGGTGTACCTGATCGGGTTGTACAACGTGCAGGAATTATCCTGAAAAACATCGAGCAGGGAGAATTCAGTCAGGATGGTACACCAACCATTGCCAGAGGGACAAAGTCCAGAAAACCGCGTAGAAAAACTCATCCGAACCAGCTTTCTCTTTTCCCGACACCTGAGAATGACGCCATCCGCATGTATCTCAAGAACATTGATGCTGATGACTTAAGTCCGCGTCAAGCTCTGGACTCTATCTATGAGCTCATCAAGCTACTGAACTAACATCATTTTACAAACTTAACAATAGCTGGATCCTTCGAGAGTATCAGCTTTTGTCCAAGCATGTTTTGTTTTGCCTTCGCCTGTTCTTTTAGGTATACTTCATTACATATAATGTCTGGTGTGAGATAAATTTTCATCAGGTCTACACAATCACTACTCCCAACTGCACATCCTCTAACAAGTTGTAATGATAAAATCTTTTCTAATTTTTGTTCTATTCTTTTTTCTTGCGCTTCCTGTGTCGGCAGACAATTGTCCGCCAGAAGGAGCAGATAGCAACTCCGCTGATTTTATCAGCCTGGAGAAACGATATCAACAGGCAAAATTTTATTACAACGAACTGCATACTAATAATAATCTGGCTAAATCCCGTGACAACTGGCTTAATGGAGTTGGTAATTTTAGAAAAATTTACCTCTCAGGCCCCAAATCAGATTTTGCAGCACCAAGTCTCTACATGCTCGGCCGTATATACTTCAAGATGTATAAGCGTTTTAAAACAGACATGGATCTGAACGAATCAATCTCCTACTATCGTGATGTATCGGGTCTTTTCCCTGATAATCGTCTGGCTGACGATGCCCTGTATGCAGTTGGAAATCTGTATCTGAACAAAAAAAACAACCCTGAACAAGCAGCAAAACATTATGGACGGATTATCTCGGACTACAGAAATGGAGATATGTATGTTCATGCATCTGACAAGCTCAAAAAGTTATCAAAAGACAATAATATACCTCTTCCCGAGTCCATGCTTAAACGAAGCTATCTCGAGAATCTCACAAATGTTCTGCCTGTAAAATACTGGTCATCCAACAATTATACCCGAGTGGTTATCAATGCCTCCGGCCCGGTTACCTATCGGGAAACACTGCTGGAAAAAAGTAAAAACAAACCCAGAAGGCTTTATCTCGATTTTCAGGAATCTTATATTGACCCACGCTACAGATCACCGATTCCTATTGAAGATGGCTTATTGAAACAGATTCGAACGGGACAGTTCACTCCGGAAGTAGTACGCGTTGTCCTCGATATTGAATCTATTTCCAGCTATAAGATCTTCAGCCTGCCGGATCCTTTTCGTGTGGTCATTGATGTGCGTGGTGAAGAAAGAATTTCCTCTAAAAACCTTGCAAAGTCATTGCCGACACCTCCATCACAAATAAACAATTCTACTCCTATTAAGGATCCCGAAGAGCTTATCGTCCTTGAAGATTTCAAAAAAGTGGCTGCTAAAGGTAAGACTATCATTCGAGCAATTGACAGACCACAGATTACAGAAAAGAAGCTTTCACTGGCTCAACAACTTGGGCTTGGGGTAAGAAAAATAGTTCTTGATCCAGGGCATGGCGGGAAGGATCCTGGAGCATCAGCATTTGGCTTGAAAGAAAAAAACATAGTCCTGGAAATTGCAAAAAGGCTTGCCCCCATCCTTGAAGAACAAACCGGTGCAGAGGTCATCCTGACCAGAGAAACAGATATTTATATTCCTTTAGAAGAACGAACCGCCATTGCCAACACCAATGAAGCAGATCTTTTTATCTCTTTGCATATCAACGCTCACCCTTCACCAAAGGTACATGGGCTTGAAACCTACTATCTCAATTTATCCACAAATGCTGAAGCAATGCGTGTCGCTGCATTTGAAAATGCTACATCCACTCATCAGATGAGCGATCTTCAGGATATTCTATCTGATATCATGAAAAACTCCAAAATCAATGAGTCGTCACGGCTTGCCGGATTTGTGCATAATTCTCTTTGTGATGGTATGGAGAGTATACAGAAAGATAATTTTAAAAACCTGGGTGTAAAACAGGCACCATTTTATGTTTTGATAGGTGCTGAAATGCCAGCCATTCTCATTGAAATCGCCTTTATCACTAACCAAATGGATTCTGACAATTTAAATACAGATACTTTTCTTGATATTATTGCCGATGATATTGTTGAAGGTATACAGAGTTATATTCATTCCACCACAGTAAGCCTATAATCAAGAAACAAGAAAACCGTGAACGCCTTTAGGCATTCACGGTTTTTTATATTATTAAATCCAAACCAGAAAATGATTCCAGGTGGTTCAGATTCGTTCGATCTTACCTGACGGTAATAGTTTTTTCTATACGGTCAGGTAAGATCGAACGAACATGTAAGCGTAGACTCCGCGAGCTGCCTGGGATCATTTACCGATTACCAATCAATTTGATCGCATAAAAACTCTCTATCTTCTTTCAGATCCTGTCCATTAAGATATCGTTCTATGGATTCTGCTGCTACTTTTCCCTGATAAACTGCCTTGGCAGCAGTCTGTGGTCCAAGGACATTATCGCCGCCGGCAAACATATATTCAATAGATGTCTGTAGAGTCTGGGGATCAGTCTTGTAGGTTCCCCAAGACATTAGATCTATCTCCTGTCCGTCATCAGCCGTATGGTCAACATTCTGACTGATTGCCGGTATTAGGGAGTCAGCTTCAATCATGAAATTGGATCCCTCCTGAATGACGGGACGACGACGACCGGAGTCATCCGGTTCGCCAAGTTCCATCCTGATACATTCAACCTTGGTAAGTTTTCCATTATCTGAGTGAATCTTTACAGGTGCGGCAAGGAATTCGATGCGAACACCTTCCTCTTCAAGGTGATGAATCTCTGCACCTGAGGCAGGCATTTCTTCACGACTTCTGCGATAGAGGATAAAAACATCAGTGGAACCAAGGCGAAGAGAAGTTCTGGCAACATCAATGGCAACATTACCACCACCAACAACAACAACTTTTTTCCCAAGATCAAGATCTTCCCCGAGATTAACACGCCTTAAATAATCTACTCCATGCAGAACCCCTTTAGTACTTTCTTCATCATCAAGGCCGAGTTTTCTACTGGCATGGGCTCCGACTCCATTAAAAATGGCATCATAGCCTTCATCAGTCAATAATTCATCAATGGTATCGGTTTTTCCTATAACCGCATCCGTTACAAATTCGACACCCATATTGCTTAAGCCCTCAATTTCCTTACGGACGATCGCTTTCGGCAAACGAAATTCGGGAATACCATAAACAAGAACACCGCCAAGTTCGTGCAATGCCTCAAAAACGGTAACTTTATGTCCCATCTGAATTAAATCGTTCGCACA
>JAOZQU010000200.1 GCA_029932055.1 Desulfocapsa sp. | reverse complement strand
TCCTTTACTTTCAAAAAAATCGAGGAAGGATATTGACCTCATAATGGTTGCCATGATTCCACTCGTTTCCATTTCAGAAGATAACATGCAGGTAGATGTTACCCTCTATCCGCCTGTCAGTGGCTGCGTGGAACTCACAGGTAAGCTTCTTTCTGAAATCCTGACTGCTAAAGGGATTTGTTTTGGTCTTGCTCTGGATGATTTAAAAACTCTGCTTGCACGCTGCAAAGAAGAACGGACTATACTCCTCCATGAAACTGTGGCTAGAGGTCTTCTTCCCTTAAACGGCAAAGACAGTTTCCTTAGATTTGCCATCGAAATAGGCCCTCTTCCCGGCAAGATTATGGGAAATGGAAAGATCGATTTTCGGGAACGTAAAATGTTTGTTGGAGTGACTGAGGAACAAACCATAGCAACACGGATTCCAGCAACAAACGGCACACCAGGGCTTACTGTTCTAGGCGAAGAAGTTCCGCAGATACCAGGAAAAGACTTACCTGTTAAAGTCTCCGATGATGCAGAATATGACGAAGAGAGCGGGATAATTCGAGCTGCCCGCAGAGGTATACTCTCTCTTATCAATGAAAACTCCATCAAAGTATGCGCCAAACAGGTTATTTCAGGCAATATCGATTACAGCACCGGCAACATCGAATCACAGGATGCTGTGGAAATCGGAGGCACCATACTTCCTGGCTTCAAAGTAACTACCCATGGAGATCTGTTACTTGGCGGTAATGCAAGATCCGCTACCATTAATTGTCATGGCAACCTTGTAGTCAAAGGTGGGATCATTGGCGAAAAGTGCAATGTTAAAGTCAAAGGGGATGCGGATTTCAGCTTCATGGAGCAAGGGCGTCTCAGAGCAAATGGGAGAGTCATCATCCGCAAGCAGGCCTATTATGCCAAAATCATGGCTGATGGTGAGATACACTGTGAAAAGAGCAGTCAAATCATGGCAGGGCTTTTGATGAGTGGTGCGAGCCTCAATATCGGGAATGTGGGCTCACAAAACTCTCCTCCTGCACTGCTTGCTGCCGGCATTGCACCAGGCCGATACCTTCGCTATCTGCAAATGCGATCCCAACTCCGCTCAATTGAACAGGAACGTCTCAACTTCCTTCAACGGTACGGTCTGAAAACGAAACTTACGCAGCGTGAATCATTGGAAAAATCCATTGATGTCCTGTATCAGGACATGGCAAAACTCAACCTGATCCCCGGAAGTACCACAAATGAACCCTTTAGTGGAATTAATTATTTACGAGGGATTACAATCACTGTTCAGGGAACAATTTTCAGCGGTACGGAACTGCAAATTGGTAATGCAACCACAACCATTGAAAAAGACATCAAAGCTGTCTGCTTTTCCCTGGACAGGTCTACAACTTCATTTATTGAAATAAATCTATAAGGAATACACATGTTCATCAAACTCTGGATGCAACAGAATGTCGTCACTGTGGGCAAAGAAACACTCATTGGCGAAGCAAAAGAGATCATCGAGCAACATAACTTTCGCCACCTGCCTGTGGTAGATGGCGAAAAATTGATTGGAATCATAACACAAACCGATATCTACAAAGCTCTGCCGGCCGCTATTAACTCTTCATTCACCCCCGAACAGAGAATAATTGCTGCTCAAGTCAAAGTTTCCTCATTTATGGTGAGCAATCCGGTTACCGTGCACCCTATGGATCCATTGGAAAATGTGGCTCTTCTCATGCGACGGTTTAAAATTGGTGCTGTCCCTGTGGTGGATAATGAAAAACTTGCCGGCATTATTACTGAATCAGATATATTCAAGGCCTTTACGGAAATTTTAGGTGCAGAGGAAAAAGGTGCACGTATTGAGATGCAGATAGGCAACAGTGGAGCAGCTATCTACACAATCACTGATATTTGTAAACAATTTGAGATGAACTTAATCGCAATCACGGTTTATAGAAATTTCAGTCCGGAACATCAACTTCTTACCATTCGGGTGAATGGAAAAGAGATCGACACTATGGTAGATGCCTTATGGAAATCAGGGGCGAAAGTGAATCGGGTTACAATTGATAAGGAGGATTATTGACTGAGCCTAAGGTCGCAGTTGTTCGCGAGTACCGGAGGTGCCATTCAACAACTCCTTTTGCAGGCGTTGTTTCAGGCGATATCTGTTCCAATAGGTAAAGGGTGCTTTGCTCACCTTTTGCTTTCCCTGCATTACAACCTGCGGGAAAAAGAGCAAATCAAGAAGATGATAAGTGGTTGTGCATTTTCCGAGGAAATGAGTACAACCCGCGCAATAACTGATAATTGGGTCTCCCCCTGCTTCATCCACTCTTTTTTTTGTCCAGTTTTCAGCGAAATCAGACCTCACAAAACCAGCTGATCCTCCCTCGCCGCAGCAAAACGACGTTGTCCGATTATGTTTCATTTCCCTGATTTTCAATCCCTGTTGCTGCAAAAGATCTCTACTACTCTGCTGTACTTTTTCAGAAAAACGGACTCCGCAAGGATCGTGCACGGTTACTTCGGCCTGAAGACTTCCTGAGAAATTTCCAGAGTGGGCAAGCTCTTCATAAACTGTCCGGACTTCCAGGCCTGTTCCGTACTCCTTAAAAATACGATAACAATTAGGGCAAGCCACCAGGACTTTTTCCACACCATGTGCAGAAAGAATATGACAGAGCTCACTGAACATTTTTTGGAAATGGGTGCTGTCGCCAAGGTCATGGGAGGGTTTAGTGCAACAGTCAAACGCTAAGCCAATATCCGGAATAGCCCCCTGCAAAAAAGAAAACAATCGGGTAAGGGTCTGTGGACGACTTCCCGGCAGAGCGCAACCAGGAAAAAATACAGCCCGACAATTCTCAGGAAAATGAAACCAGGAAAACAGAGGGGAACTCCCCCGTTTCTCATATGAACGGATGGTTTTGTGCCGACTGAAATCAGCAACACCTTTTGTTACCAGTTCCCGACGCATGGCAAGAAACATGGCGGAAGGATCAAGTTTCTTAGGACATACAGCATGACACAAACCACAAAGACTGCACTCAAAGGAAATGTGCTTCTTCTCTGTTCCGTTATCGTCCTGCCAGCTGAAAGCCAGTTTCTGTGGTGACCCGTATTCCTGCAGAAAGGCACATTCCTTGACGCAAATTTCACAGTTAACACATTCTTGAGCAATGCGCTCAATGGGCATCAATGTATCAAATCTGTTCATCAACTAACACCGGTAAATGGTAAGTAATGTACTAACACCAGTGATGAACGGTAAGCCGGCATAAGTACCTTCACCAAATTCTTTTCAAAAAAACACGAAAAGAATTTATAAGGTACTAAAAAGGGCTGACCACCTTAGCTGCTGATGCCATGGTGTTCATAATATCAAACATGTTTGTTATAGTGCCGGCTTTACGCTTATCTTCAATCTTAAAAAATTCAAGGCAGGTTCCACAAACCCAGATGGTGACACCTTTCTTTTCCAGGGCCTGCAAAGCCTCAAGTGCCTTTCCTTCAGCAGTTACAAGCTTGACAGCCCCATTATACAAAAGAATGTGGGAAGGAAGGGGTGAGACTTCTGTAATAGTGGTCACATAGGTTTGCAGTAAAGCCCAGCCCAGTTCGTCGGAACCGCGGCCCATTGAATCAGATGAGATAACATAAATAAGATTATTATCACCTGGCAAATCGCAACGATAATCCTCTTCACGAAAGCTCTTGGCAGCACTTGAACTATCGCCGGGAATCAGAGTAATAACAAAACTCTCACCTTGTCCACCAACAGCACTCACCTCACAGCCCTGACTTCTACCAAAACGGAGAACATTCTCCCGCGATGCCTCATTATCCACAAGAACCTTAAAGGTTTCTTTTCCGGTTTTTTCAAGATATGTCTTTGTTTGCAATACCGGCTCTGGACAATTCATCCCTTTACAATCAAGTATTTCCATGACAGACCCTTTTTACCATCGTATCAACCGATTCCATCTTTCTGACCATAAAAAAAACTGCCTTCGTCCAATTCCGGACAAAGGCAGTTTAAAAAACACATAAACCAGTTTCTAAGGTACTAAAAAAACGTAAACTTAATTAGCAGGAGCAACCTCTTCAACAGGAACTTCTTCTACAGGAACTTCTTCTACAATAACTGCATCAACAATAACCTGAGCACTAAGCTGATGCTGGAGCTCTTCAACCACATGCATCATCTTAGCCAAGTCTTTCTCAAGAGATATACGAGTATCTTCAAGAATGCTTAAAGATTTATTCTGAGCAGCGATCTTGGAAAGCAAAATATTCATGTTCAATTTAGTTCGTGCCAACTCTTCTCCACCGGCAACAAGCAATTTTGTTCGATCTTCCAATGCATTCTCAAGCTCAGCAAATTGCATACGATATTCTTCGACTTCCGCAGAAAGTGCCTGACTTTGGGCACTGTAGGTATCCACACTATTAGCCAGGGTTGATCTCATGTCTTCAAAACCCGCAATGACTTCTTCTGCAGCAACAAGCGCTACATTTTTTTCATCAAGTGCAACTTTGGCAGCAGCAAGTGCTTTTTCAAGTTTTGCAACATGAGCAGCACCCTTGTCCAACTGTCTCTTCATAGCCGCAATAGCCTTTTTACCGTTAGCTGCTTTTACATCAGCCTTAAGCTTTGCAATTGCAGTTTTCTGGGTTGCGATACTTCCCTTCAGAGTTTCAGCACCAGCCTCAAGCTTCTTGTTTTCAGCTTTGAGCTCTCTAACAAGCGCCTTTTGAGTTTTAAGGTCTTTAATAACTGATTTCAGCTTCTTCGCAGCTGCCTTATCTTCATGAGCTACGGCTTTATCCACAGCCGGTGTAGCGTGCTGTTGCATCGCAACCAGCTGCCTCTCAAGGCTCGAAGCTTTTTTGCCCTTAACCGCACCCCAGATCGTCCCCAACAGACAGAGAACGACCAAGGCAATGATAATCTGATTTTTACTCATAACCTTACCCCTCACAAAGAATATATTAAAAAAAGCCTTCAATAGCAAAACTAATCAAGAAAAAAATTAATCTACAGAAAATATGGACAGGTGTCAATAATAATAGATTAAAAAAACCTTTAAGACTGCGGCTCAACTATATAGTAATCTTTTCTATTTAATCTTCAGGAACAACCCTTACAGCACCTTTATCTGCAGAAGATGCTAACATTGCATAGGCTTTAAGAGCCTGCGATACATACCGATCACGGCCTACCGGACTAAAGGCATCACGCCCCTGTTCCATTTCTTTTGCTCTTCTTCCGGCGAGTTCTTCATCTGAAAGCAAAACATTCATCTTCCGCTGGGGAATATCGATCTCAATAGTATCTCCGTCCTGGACCAGGCCAATGGCTCCTCCTGCTGCCGCCTCCGGTGAAACGTGACCGATGGAAAGTCCTGAAGTACCACCGGAAAAACGGCCATCGGTGATAAGTGCACACTCTTTACCAAGATGTACTGATTTTAGATAAGAGGTGGGATAAAGCATCTCCTGCATCCCCGGTCCGCCTTTGGGCCCTTCATAGCATATAATCACCACATCTCCTGCTTTGACACTGCCATCAAGAATGGCATCACAGGCAGCCTCCTGGGAAGAGTATACCTTGGCTGTTCCCTGAAAATGAAAAATTGACGGATCCACACCGGCTGTTTTCACAATACAGCCATCGAGTGCAATATTTCCGTACAATACTGCCAGGCCGCCATCTTTGCTATAGGCATGCTCTACATCGCGAATGCATCCTTCCGCCCGATCAAGATCCGCTTCACTGTACATTGTCTGCTGCGAAGCCATGACTAGATTGCGTCCGCTTTGCGCTGGAGCACTGAGGTACAATCTTCGAGCATTGTCTTCACAAGCATCCCCTGCGACATCCCAGCTTTTCAATATCTCTTTCAGTGTTTCCCCTTCCACACGACTGACGCTGCTGTCTATCATTCCAGCCCGATCAAGCTCAGCCAGAATGGCCATAATTCCACCTGCGCGATTCACATCTTCCATGTGAAAATGTGACGAGGGAGCCACCTTGCAGAGATTTGGTATCTTGCGGGAAAGCTCATCAATGTCGGTCATGCTGAACTCCACTTCGGCAGCATGAGCAATGGCCAACAGATGCAAGACCGTATTGGTGGATCCTCCCATGGCAATATCCAGGGTCATGGCATTTAAAAAGGCTGCGCGGGTGGCAATATTCCTTGGTAATACAGAAGCATCTTCCTCTTTGTACCAGGCATCAGCCATTTCAACGATTCGCTCTGCGGCCCGTTCAAAGAGCTGCAGCCTGTTTTCATGGGTGGCGACAATGGTGCCATTACCCGGCAAAGCCATTCCCAGAGCCTCGTTCAGGGAATTCATTGAATTGGCAGTGAACATTCCGGAGCATGAACCGCAGGTGGGACAGGCGCAACGCTCCACCACACTGACAACTTCATCACTCACCTCTCTGTCAGCACCCATGACCATGGCGTCTACCAGATCATAGCGTTTGTCACCATCAACACCTGCTTCCATTGGGCCGCCGGAAACAAAAATTGCCGGAATATTGAGACGCATGGCAGCCAT
>JAOZQU010000029.1 GCA_029932055.1 Desulfocapsa sp. | reverse complement strand
TTTTTTTAATGGCTCCTTTTCATCATCATTTTGAAAAGAAAGGCTGGCATGAGCCAAAAATTGTGGTCAGATTCTGGATTGTCTCCATTATTCTTGGCCTTTTTGCCATAGCCACCTTGAAAATGCGATGATGGATTTCACAGCCAAAATACAATCTGGACAGCGGCTGGTTGTCCTGGGACTCGGCGTATCAGGTCGTGCTGCTGTAAAGTTTTTGGTGGCTCAGGGTGCCAAGGTGTTTGTTTCGGACAGCAGGGAGTTGCATGATCTTCCCACAGCTGATCAGGAGTATTTACGAGCAAATGATATCGGGTTTGAAGGTGGCGGGCATAGCAGGGAGTTTTTATTACAGGGCGATTATATTGTCATCTCCCCCGGGATTCCCACGGATTTACCATTGCTGTTGGAGATGCGTGAAAAAAATATTCCGATTCTGGGGGAACTGGCCCTTGCTGCTCCATATCTTACAGAGTATGTGGTTGCTGTTACTGGAACCAATGGAAAAACCACAGTGACTTCTCTGATCGGTGAGCTGCTGACAGCATCTGGAAAGAAAGTTTTTGTGGGTGGCAATATCGGTACACCACTTCTTGATTATCTGCGTCGTGGTAAAAAGGTTGATGTTTTAGTTCTCGAACTCTCCAGTTTTCAACTGGAATCTGCCGGAAAATTTTGTCCGCACATAGGAGTGTTACTGAACATTACGCCGGATCATTTGGATCGTCACGGAAATATGGCAAAGTATGTTGCAGCCAAGATGAAGATGTTCAGCCATCAGGGAAAAACCGGCAAGGCAATCCTCTATGGTGATGATCCCATATATAAAGAGATCAGACCATTACTCACTGATCAGGAAGTCTTTTGTTTTGGCGACCGGGAAAGTGATTGTGCAGCACAAGGTGGGGAACAGGAGTTTACAGTCAGTCTGCAGGGAAGAAAAGAGAGCTATTCTCTTACAGGAACCAGGCTTCATTCCCATACAGGTCTGTTAAACAGTGAGGCCGCAACTCTGGCAGCATCGCTTCTTGGCTGCCCAAAGTCAGGCATTGAAAAAGGTTTGAAACACTTTGTACCTGCTGCTCATCGTTTACAGCATGTTAGAAGCAGACAAGGGGTTGAGTATTATAATGATTCCAAGGCAACCAACACCGGGGCTGTGCTCAGTGCTCTTGAATCTTTTCCCGGAAATATCATTCTTCTTGCCGGTGGCAGGGATAAAGGAGAGGATTACACGGTGTTAAAAACGTTAACTCAGGAAAAAGTTAAGGAACTTATTTTGCTGGGTGAAGCAGCCGACGCCATTGATATGGCCCTGGATAATGTCTGTAAAAGCAGGCGTGCCGGTTCCATGGAGGAGGCAGTGTCTCTTGCTGCTGCCATTGCACAGCCGGGTGATGTGGTTCTTCTGGCTCCTGCCTGTGCCAGCTTTGACATGTTTGACAATTACGGACAGCGAGGAGATGTTTTCATGCAGGCGGTGATGGCCTTACAGGAAGTGCCAAGGGAAGAGGCTGCCTGATGGATACCCCGATTCGACTTATGCTCACTGGCGGCGGTACAGGGGGCCATTTGTTTCCAGCCATTGCCACAGCTGAGGCTTTATGTAAACGATTACCCGGCAGTGAGGTACTCTTTGTCGGAACAAAACGGAGAATGGATAAAACCAGTCTTGAGCAGTATGGCTATGCGACCTGCTCCATTCACTCAAAGGGGCTGAAGGGGAAAAATATTGTTTCCTTGTTACAGGGTTTACTGGTGCTGCCAATTTCATGTCTTGAGGCAATGTTTCATATTTTACGTTTCAAGCCGCATCTGGTGGTTGGGGTTGGCGGCTATGTTACCGGGCCGGTGGTTGCTGCTGCCAGGCTTCTTGGCAAACCAACAATTATCCATGAACAGAATTCCGTACCGGGATTGGCTAACAGGAAGCTTGGCTCACTGGCTTCCAGGATTTGTCTGTCACTCCCCGGCAGTGAGAAATGGTTTCCTGCAGAAAAAACAGTGTTGACTGGCAATCCTGTGAGAAATGCTATTCTCGCACAAGCCGAAAAAGCCGATGAAATAATTCAAAAACCACTCACCTTGCTGGTTTTGGGAGGAAGTCTTGGGGCTCACAGGGTAAATGAACTGGTAAGTGAGGCTTTTGGCCTGGGATTATCAGGTTTGCAGGAAATAAAGGTAATACATCAGACCGGGCCTGCAGATGCAAAAAAGATAGCGGCCACTTATCGTAAAAATAATATTGATGCCACTGTGGAACCATTCTTTACCGATATGGCAGCAGTCTACAAAGAAGCCGATCTGCTGGTATCACGCGCCGGGGCAACAACATTGGCAGAACTGGCAGTACTCGGAAAACCGGCAGTCCTGATACCTTATCCCTATGCAGCAGATAACCATCAGGAAAAAAATGCTGAGTTTTATGTGCAGGGCGGTGGTGCTCTAATGTATATCGAAAAAGAGCTCACAGCCAAGATTCTTGCTGATAAACTCGTACAGTTATTAGGAGATCGAGAGCAGTTGCAAAAAATGAGCACAGCCATGCAGAGCCGAGCCTTTCCTCAAGCAGCCGAGCGAATAGTAGACGAATGTCTAGATTTACTAAACCGAAAACCAAAAACCTAAAACCGAATACCGATCCTCACATGTATAACAAAACCCAAAAAATTCATTTTGTCGGAATAGGCGGAATTGGTATGAGCGGAATCGCCGAACTTCTCATTAATCTCGGTTATGAGGTTTCCGGATCTGATCTTTCTGACTCTGCGACAACCCGTAAGCTTCAGTCATTGGGTGGAAAAGTGTATCAAGGGCATGATGGACGCTGGGTTCAGGGCGCTGATGTTGTGGTAACGTCATCAGCCATCCGCGATGACAACCCTGAAGTTGTGACGGCACTGGAGGCTGGAATTCCGGTGATCCAGCGGGCAGAGATGCTGGCCGAGCTCATGCGTTTGAAGAAATATGGTATTGCCATTGCCGGGAGTCATGGAAAAACATCAACCACTTCCATGGTGAGTTGGATGATGGCTGAGGCAAAACTTGATCCCACCATTGTTGTGGGCGGTAAGGTAGATAGTCTTGGAGGCAATGCAAAGCTTGGCCAGGGGGAATTTCTGGTGGCAGAAGCAGACGAGAGTGATGGTTCCTTTCTCAAGCTTTCACCGGTTCTTGAAGTGGTTACAAATATTGATCTGGAACATATGGATTATTATGATGATATCAACCATATAAAGAATACTTTTCTCGAATTTATTGACAGGATTCCCTTTTATGGTGCTGTGATTCTCTGTCTCGATGATGCCAATGTGGCGGATATTCTGCCAAGGATAAGAAAACGCAAGATTACCTATGGTTTTACTGCTCAGGCAGATTGCTTTGCTGAACAGATTCAGCCTGGAAATGGGCGGGTGAAATTTACCGTACGCCATGGAGTAGAGACTCTTGGTGAGATAGATCTGGCTCTTCCGGGTAAGCATAATGTGTACAACGCATTAGCTGCTGTTTGTGTGGGCTTGGAGCTCACGATCCCTTTTGATACAATCAGTGCTGCGCTTTCAAGCTTTCAGGGAGTACAGCGGCGTATGCAGTTTAAGGGTGAAGGGCGTGGGATTACAGTCCTTGATGATTATGGACATCATCCTACTGAAATCAGGGCAACTTTATCCGCGATTAAGGAAGGATGGCCGGATAAAAGGCTGGTGGTGCTGTTTCAGCCGCATCGTTACAGCAGAACCTTAGCACTGCTTTCAGAATTCCGAACCTGTTTTCACCAGGCTGATTTTTTAGTTATGACGGAAATCTATGCAGCCAGTGAAGAACCTGATGAAAAGATCTCTGGTGAGATACTGCTGGATGAAGTGATAAAGCATGGACAGCGGCAGACACGATTTGTTTCAAAAGTAGAAGGTCTGGCAGAAGCACTGCTGCCTGAATTGAAAGAGGGTGACCTGGTGCTGACGTTGGGAGCTGGAAATATCGTTCTGGCCGGAGAGGATTTGGTTTCATTACTGCAAAGTAAAAACGATTAACATGGAAGAACGGCTGAGGGAAAATCTGCGTAATCTTACCAGCAATCCTGTTCAATGGGATTGTCCCCTCGCGCCTTTTACAACATTTGGTGTTGGCGGCCCTGCAGAAGCCATTATTACAGTAGAAAGCAGTGTGGAGCTTTCAAGTCTGCTGAAATTTTTTGCTGCAAATGATCTGCAATGGAGGCTTATTGGCAAGGGGAGTAATCTTCTTGTTTCGGATGAAGGTTTTGCCGGGGTGGTTCTTGTCTTTGGCAAAGCACTTTCCGGAATCACCCATTTGGAAAGGGCGGTATCCGGTGAAATTTGTCTGAGAGTCGGGGCAGGTTGCAGTCTGGCCAGGTTGCTGAGCTGGTGTATGGACAGGGGATATGCAGGTCTTGAATTTGCTGCAGGAATTCCTGGTTCTTTTGGTGGCGCTGTGGTGATGAACGCCGGGGCCTGGAGAGGAGAAGTTGCAGATGTGATAAGTTCTCTGAACACGTTATCATTGAGTTCCGGTGAAGAAATTTTGAGCCGCAGGGAGTTGGACTTTCGCTATCGGCTATGGCATAATCAGGGGGCTGGAAACGCCAGGCGATTGGTTCTTTCAGGAGATATCTGTTTGCAGCAGGGAGAGAAGGAAGCAATACAATCCAAATGTCGTAAGTATCTCCAGCAACGCAAAGAAAAACAGCCCAAAGGTCATAAAAACGCCGGTTCCTTTTTTAAGAATCCAGCGGGGGATTCTGCAGGTCGACTTATTGAGGCCTCAGGTCTGAAGGGGAAAAGTTGTGGAGGAGCTATGGTGTCACCAGTTCACGCTAATTTTCTGGTGAATACGGGGATGGCAACTGCGAACGATGTCCAGCAACTCATGCAGATTGTGATTGAAAAGGTGAAGGAAGATAGTGGGGTTAAACTTCTACCCGAAGTGCATTTTCTGTAACTATTCAGGAGCACCCCATCTCTGCACGGTCAGGCTGGCTCACATAGGAACTACTATAGTTCTCCAGCCTGCTTGCACAGATATAGAGCGCTCCTGAATAGTTACCCATTTTGTTTAGAATATGAAAAAAATCACATTGTTTGAAAAAATCAGCTCATTGTTAGGAGAGAAATTAAAGGGTGGCAGTTCGCTTTTTGCTTTATCTCGAAAAGTTAAACAACAGTCTCAATACAAAACCAGTCACTTCAGGGGAGAGACACGAAAAAAGAGTTTCAGGGAAAAATGGCAGGCCGTAAAAGAACGTCGTCAACAGCAAAGAATTATCAGACCAGCCGGACAGGTCAGTGTGCAACAACCACGCCCACCGCTAAGGCTTGTGATTTTCCTGGGGGTGGTGCTGTTTGCTGGTTATCTGTTTGTCACCGGTCCCTTGCAGCGACTGTATGGAAACTGGAGTTATTTTCGTATTCATGAGATCGAAATCAGCGGTTGCCTGATGACAAGTCCAAAGAGTTTAAGAAAGTTTGCAGATATTTCTTATGAGATGAATATGCTTACCCTTGATCCCAGAGCAATACAGGATCGTTTGCAGAGTCATCCCTGGATCGTCCAGGCTGAAATCAGGAGAATATGGCCTGATGGACTAGCTGTTTCCGTCAGGGAACATCGTCCCAATGCTTTGATCATCCAGGATGGTGAAGAAGGATTTAATTATCTTGATCGTAATGGGAACATTTTTGCTGCTGTAGCACCCGGACAGGATCTTGATTTTCCGGTGATTACCGGATTGGATTCTTTTAATACCATCGAAGAAAAGGAGCGATTGCTTGCTAAAGCCACATCCTTTTTGCGTTTGGCAGAACGAAATAACCCCAATTTACCGGCTCAGAATATTTCGGAAATTCATTTCAATATTGACGGAGAATTCATTCTGTACCTGGTGGAACAACCCTTTCCCATCTATTTTGGTAAGGGAGAAATTAAACGGAAATATTATCAGTTGCGCAAGGTACTGGAAGTTCTGTATCGTAAGCGGAAAGGTAAGGCAATAATTGATACTGTTGCATTTATCCGCATGGATTATCAGGAAAATAAAGTTTTAGTGGCACGAAGTCATACAGGGTAAAGGAATGGATGAGATAGAAGATATTAAACCAATAGATGAAGAAGGGCAGGAACAATACGAGGATGAGCGGGAATCCGGCGACCTTGTTGTTGGACTTGATGTCGGTACCACTAAAGTATGCTGCGTGGTGGGCGAAGTTTTTGAGGATGGAGTTGATATTATCGGAATAGGAACTGCTCCTTCCGTGGGTTTAAAAAAAGGGGTGGTTGTCAACATTGAATCCACAGTGAAATCCATTCGTCAGGCAGTAAAACAGGCTGAAGAATCAGCCGGCTGTGACCTGCGTGAGGTGTATGTGGGTATTGCCGGCAACCATATTAAAGGTTTTAACAGCCCGGGGATTCTTGCCGTCAATGGTCGGGAAATCAAGGAGAGTGATGTTGAGGATGTCATTGTTGCCGCTCGAACTGTGAAGATTTCTGAAAATCAGCAGATCATCCATGTCCTTCCCCAGGAATATATGGTGGATGATCATACCGGGATTCAGAATCCTCTGGGGATGACCGGTGTACGGCTGGTAACAAATGTTCATATTGTTACCGCTGATATGGGGGCTGTGCATAACCTCTATACCTGCTGTGATAAAGCAGGGCTGGAAGTCGCCGATATGGTACTGGAATCCATTGCTTCCGCCCATGCAACATTGAGTGCGGATGAAATGGAACTGGGTGTTGCGCTTCTTGATATTGGTGGTGGTACTACTGATCTTGCCGTGTTCTGTGATGGAACCATTCGCCACACCTGTGAAATCGGCCTTGGCGGACATAATCTTACAAATGACCTGTCCGTTGGTTTGCGAACACCACTACAGGATGCTGAACGCTTGAAAGAGGATTTTGGCTGTGCCATCTCTTCAATGATCAAGCCTAATCATGTGGTGGATGTTCCAACGGTTGGCGACAGGGAACCCCGTAAGGTGACGCAGAAAATTCTGGTCGATATACTGCAGGCAAGGATGGTGGAGATCCTGGAAATGGTTAATCGGGAATTGATTAATAGCGGTTTGAAAAACAAGATCAATGGCGGCATTGTTATCACCGGCGGTACGTCACTTCTTGCCAATATTGTTGATCTTGCTGAGCAGATCTTTGATCTGCCGGTACGACTTGGTTATCCGGCTCAGATTGGCGGTAAGGTGAACGAGGTGCATACACCTCGCTGTACAACAGGGGTGGGGCTGGTGCTGTATGGACGCCAGCATCAGGTGGATAAACGTTATAGTGACAGCTCGATGGTTGGGCGTATGAAGGATTGGTTGAGGAAAATTATGTAAATTTTTCTTAATTTTTACAGAAAGATCTTTCGATGATAATTGGTAAATGCTATAATTTGGAATCTAAATTTTGAGCAACGAAGGTGCTTGTTATGAGTGCGGATTTCGCGAAAATGGGAGAGGATATGCCGTTTAGAATGGCGGAAACAGAAGGTGTTGCAGTTGTTAAGGTTATTGGAGTTGGTGGTGGAGGTGGAAATGCCATCAATACCATGGTCGATAATCGTTTACAGGGTGTTGAGTTCATCACTGCCAATACGGATAAACAGGCCTTGAATCAATCCCGTGCCGATGTCTGTCTCCAGATCGGTCCCAGTATTACCAAGGGACTGGGTGCAGGCGCTGACCCCGAAATAGGAGAACAGGCGGCAAATGAATCCATTGATGAAATAGCAGACAGCCTGAAAGGCAGTGATATGGTTTTTATTGCTGCAGGACTCGGTGGTGGTACGGGAACCGGGGCTGCTCCAGTGGTAGCCAAGGCCAGTAGAGAAGTTGGGGCACTTACCGTTGCAGTGGTCACCAAGCCCTTTCACTTTGAGGGTAAGTTTCGCATGCGTAATGCGGAGCAGGGCTGGGATGAACTGCGTAAGTATGCTGATACCATCATCACGGTGCCAAACGATCGTCTGCTTTCTCTCATGCAGAAAAATTCTAAACTTTCCGATATGCTTGCCATGGCCGATAAGGTTCTGCTACAGGCGGTCAAGGGGATTACTGATCTCATCAATGTCGCAGGACTCATGAATGCGGATTTTGCTGATCTGCGCACTGTGATGCGTGAGGTTGGGCCTGCAATCATGGGGACAGGTTCTGCCGTTGGTGAAAATCGTGCCACAGAAGCTGCTAATCGTGCAATCGATAATCAATTGCTCGAAGATGTTGGTATTGATGGAGCGCGTGGATTGCTCATTAATATCTCCGCATCAGAGGAAAGCTTTGCCATGGCTGAGTTTATGGAAGCTTCTGCTCTCATTCAAGATAAAGTTGATGATGATGCAAAAGTGGTAATTGGTGCTCTTTACGACGATTCTCTTGGTGATGAATTGCATGTTACTGTGATTGCCACTGGTGTGGGTGAGTCGGTTCCTGAGAAGAAGACTCTTGTGCAGGTGGAGATCCCTGCAAAAAAGGTCGCTGCCCGGAAAAATGAGGAAGAAGATGTGCGTCCTGCAAATCCAACTCCTGCTTCTCCAAATCGGCCTAAAGAACCTTCTATCTTTTCTTCATCAAATTTTAATGGTTTTGAAAATCATGGAATTTCTTCAGGGAATAATCAACAGATGAAAAAGGAAACAAAAGTCTGGAATGAAGAATATATGGAAACACCAACGTACCTGAGGAAAAAGGCAAACTGATTTTTGGGAAGGGGAAGACAGAAAAAAAAGGGTACTGAATATTCCAGTCTTTTAGATCTGGAGCGTGGAACCTGTCTTAAGAAATGGACCGGGCGACTGCCTGTTGCCCTGCTCTATCCTAATAAGTATGGCGTGGGTGTTTCAAGTTTGGGTTTTCAACTGGTTTACACCCTGCTCAATGACTATGATGAACTGGTCTGTGAACGTTTTTTTCTGCCCGAAGAAGGAAATTCCTCCCTTCGCTCATTTGAATCGGGCAGACCCCTCTCTGATTTTCCCCTTCTTTTTTACTCCATCAGTTTTGAGCATGATTATGTGAACCTTGCCCGCTTGCTTCTTGCCGGCGGCATTCCCCTTTTTGCTGAAGATCGCAAAGATGATCCGATAACAGCTTCCAATCTCCTGGTCATTGGCGGCGGGGTTGCTACATTCATGAACCCTGAGCCTCTGGCTCCTTTTACCGACCTTTTTTTACTTGGCGAGGCAGAGGGCTGCCTGCCTGCCCTTTTAACTCTTCTTATCGAAAAGTCAGGTAAAACATCTCGTTCTGAACTTCTTTTACTGATCCAGCAGCAACTGAAAGGAGCCTATGTTCCAAGCCTGTATGAGCCTCTGTATGACAACGTCAGTGGACGTCTTGTCGGTTCTGTTCCAGCAAAGGGAGTGGCTTTGAAAATATTGAAGGTTACTGTTCCCACAGTAAAAAGGGCAGCCCATTCACAACTTTTAAGCCCAGCCGCGGAATTTTCAAATCTCTATGTAACAGAACTTGGAAGAGGCTGCTCCAGAGGATGCAGATTTTGTGCAGCGGGTTTTATATACAGGCCTCCCAGGCTCTGGGACGCTGATGCTGTGATTAAAGGCATTGAAGAGCGTGCTGAAAGTGTAGAGCGAATAGGACTGTTAGGCATGGAAATGGCTCACAGGGATGAGCTTGAAACGCTCTCCTCCTATCTCCTTGACAGCGGTTGTTCCCTCTCTTTCTCATCTCTTAGAGCTGACAGGATTTCAGGGCCGTTACTTAAACTTCTTGGCAGCAGTAAGTTGAAAAGTGTAGCCATTGCCCCGGATGGTGCGTCTGAGCGTCTTCGCCGGGTAATCAATAAAAATCTTACAGAAGAAGATATACTTTGTGCTGCTGAACGCCTCGTTGAGGTGGGCTTGTATAAATTGAAGCTCTATCTTATGATTGGTCTGCCAACTGAGACATTTGATGATCTGCAGGAAATGCTGGATTTGATAAAAAAAATCAGGGAACGTATGCTGCCGATTGGACGGGCCAGAGGAAGGCTTTGCGAGATAACTCTGTCTGTGAACAGTTTTGCACCCAAGCCTTGGACACCTTTTCAGTTTCACCCTTTTGGCAGTGAAACGCTGGCGCTCGGAGAAGAGGGGAGTGCTGCCACGGTAATTAAGTCATTAAAGTCAAAAATTGATTTTTTGCGAAAAGGTTTACGTAAGGAAGCAAATGTACGAATGAACCACGATAAACCTGAAAAAGTACTTTTTCAGGCTGTACTGGCAAGGGGGGACAGGCGCTTGGCTCATGTACTGGCCAGTATGGCGCAGGGTCATATACCCTGGAAACAGGCCATGCGCCGGCATAATTTGAGACCTGAATTTTATGCTGTTTATCAACATGGAAAAGATGATTATTTTCCGTGGAATATAGTAGATCATGGCATAGAACAGAATTATCTGTGGCGGGAATATCAGAAGAGTTTTCAGGCCAGAACAACAGCTCCTTGCGATACCTCTGTTTGTAGAAAATGCGGAGTATGCAGTGATTAAAGAAAAAAACGCTCAATTTTTAACAGTTGATGATCCAGAGCATCTTGAACGGCTTCGAGCAGGACTCATGCCTTTTCAACTCGTCAAATATTTTTCTTTTACCAGCCTTGGGGTTATTCTGGTTTTTACCTTGTTTCTTTCCTGGGTTATATCGAGAAATGCCCGTACGGTGATGCTTGACCAGAGTGAGGCGTATTCTATACTTCTTGCTGAAAATCTGAATCAGCAGGTGTTCAGGGGCTTTGTGCTGCCGACTGTAATCAGGTATGGCAAGATAGCTCTCTCTAATCCCGCACAGTTTCAACGACTTGATCGTATTGTGCGTAATGCCACTGATACTTTGAAGATGGAGGCTGTGAGCATCTATGATTCCAATGTTAATATTATTTCCTATTCCACCAATGATGAATATGTTGGGAAAAAAGATATGGGAGGCCTTGAATATGACAGGGCTCTGGCAGGATTTCCAAACTCTCAAATTGTTTCCAGTGGTTCGGTCTTAAGTCTCATACCAGGAGCTAATATTGTTCAGTGTCGACTGAAAACCTTTATTCCATTGCGGCAAATGCGGGAAGATGCAAGTGGAGATGGACAGATTATGGGAGTGATAGAAATAGCTCAGGATCTTTCCCATGAATATGCAGCTATTGTCCGTTTGCAGGGCTATATTATTTTTGTATCATCTCTGGTTATGGGCATTCTTTTTCTGGTCTTACGTACAATTGTCAGTCGGGCCGATAAGATCATGGAAAAACGGATCCATGAACGGTTGAATCTTGAAGAGAAGCTGAGTAATGCCCAGCGTCTTGCTCATTTGGGAACTATGGTGGCCACAGTTTCCCATGAAATAAAGAGTCCTCTGGGGATCATCCGATCTACTGCTGAAATTCTTGTGAAGAGGATAAAAAGAGTGGCACCGGGAAATGAAAATCTGGCAGAAATTATTGTAGCTGAAACCACCAGGCTGAATACCATTGTGCTGGAGTTTCTGGATTTTGCAAGGCCTCAAAAAGTAAAGCTTTCTCCTGTGGATATCAATAATTGCATTACTCAGGCCTTGCAGTTTATTGATCCGAAACTTACGGAAAATAAGATTACTCTTGAAACGGATTTATCTCCTAATATCGGAAGAATCACCGTTGATCGTGATCTTATTTACCAGGCATTGCTCAATCTTCTGGTTAATGCTATCCAAGCCATGCCGGAAGGGGGGATCCTGAGGGTACGCAGTGGAATTATCGAGTCTGGCGGCTCGGTCTATATAGCTATTAAGGATGACGGGGTTGGAATGAGCGAAGAAAAGGCAGCCCAGATTTTTAAACCCTTTTTCACTGATAAAAACAGAGGAACAGGACTAGGGCTTGCCATAACTAAAAATATTATTGAACAGCATCACGGAACCATCTCTGTGAACTCAAAAGAAAATGAAGGAAGCACATTTAAAATCATCTTGCCCTGAGCAGGGAAGAAAATTGGGTTTATGTCTCTCTGAACTTTCATTTCTTGGTAGCGGTCCCTATAGTCTTGATATTGATCCCGGCGAATGTGTTGGGCTCACTGGGAAATCCGGCGTTGGCAAGACACAGCTTCTTCGGGCAGTGGCTGACGTGATAACACATGAGGGTGATTGTTTTTTGGATGGAAAGTCCTGTTTATCGTTATCACCACCTGATTGGAGGAAAACTGTTGCCATGATCCCAGCTGAATCATTCTGGTGGTATGACACAGTCGGCGCTCATTTTCCCCATAGTGAGCTGCAGAGTGAAGCCGTAAATTTGCTGGAAAAGTTAGGGTTTTCTTCAGAGGTGATGGACTGGCAGATTAGCAGGCTCTCCACAGGTGAGCGCCAACGCCTTTCCCTTGTCCGCACTTTGATAACAAAGCCTGAAGTGCTGTTGCTTGATGAACCCACTTCCGCCCTTGATAAAAAGATGGCGCGTGTTGTAGAGGAGATGATAGCAGAGATCTGTTCCTTGAATAAAACCGTCTGTCTCTGGGTCAGCCATGATCTGGAACAGCTTTTTCGTGTTTCTACACGGGTTTTTCGTGTTACCCCGTCAGGGCTAACGATAGAGAGGTCATAATGGATGTAATATCGCTTAGTGCTTTTGATCTTTCCCTTGCTGCCATGCTTCTTCTCATGCTGGCTGCCACCAGCTTTCGTATTGGTCTCGGGCTTGAAAAACGGATTTTCATTTCCGGTGTTCGCATGACTTTACAGCTGCTGCTCATCGGCCTGGTTTTAAAAGTTCTCTTTGAAAGCGTAAGTTTCGCACTGGTTTTTATCATGTCACTCTGTATGCTTCTTATTGCAGGTTACGAAGTATGGGCCAGACAGAAACGAAAATTGCGTGGTTCCACAGGCTATCTCATCAGCACCGGTTCCATGCTGGTTTCTTCTTTTACCGTCACCTTACTGGCGCTGACTCTTATGGTTGGTGTTGATCCCTGGTATACCCCTCAGTATGCAATCCCACTTTTAGGCATGCTTCTTGGCAACACAATGAATGGTGTGGCACTCGCTTCAGACAGATTGACCACAGAGATTTATAATCAGCGTGGAATGGTTGAACAGCGCCTGCTCCTTGGCCAGAACTGGCAGGAGGCAAGTGGTGATATCAGGCGTGATTGTATGCGCACCGGTATGATTCCCATTGTCAATTCCATGGCTGCTGCAGGTGTGGTGAGTTTGCCGGGCATGATGACCGGCCAGATTCTTGGCGGTTCTTCACCGCTTGATGCCGTGAAATATCAGATCCTGATTATGTTCCTCATTGCCGCAGGTACAGGATTTGGCGTGATTACCGCGATCTGGCTGATCAGCCGTCGCCTTTTTGATGAGCGTCAACGCCTGGTACTTGACTGTCTGTCCAGTATCAAGGAACGATAATTCTTTTTTCTGCTTGTGTTTTTTTCTGTTTTATTGTTCATTTGCCAGTAACACAAAAAAATTAAATAGCTTACTTATAAAGAGTTTTTTCATACTTAGCATCGGAGGTTCTAGATGGGAAAAAAAATTGTAATTGTAGGTGGAGTTGCCGCCGGCCCTAAAGCAGCGTGTCGTGTGAAACGTCTGATGCAGGATGCCGAAGTAACGATTATTGATCAGGATACCCTGATTTCGTATGGTGGCTGTGGAATTCCTTATTATGTTTCCGGTGATGTCTCGGATGAAGCGGAGCTACGTTCCACCAGTTTTCATATGGTACGCGATGAAGCATTTTTTAAGAATGCCAAGGGGGTAACTGTAAAAAGCGGAACCCGGGCACTGGCCATTAATCGCCAGGATAAAACAGTTAAAGTAAAAGTCCTTGCAAGCGGTGAAGAACAGGATATCCCTTACGATACTCTGATGATTGCCACCGGCTCACGGCCTTTTGTTTTGCCTATTCCCGGTGCGGATCTCGATGGTGTGTTTACAATTTCCGATTTGCATAAAGCCATTGAAATAAAAGACCGTATCGCTAAAGGCAAGGTTGATAAGGCTGTGGTTATAGGTGGTGGAGCGATTGGTCTTGAAATGGCAGAAGCCTTTAAAGATCTATGGGGAGTAACAACATCAGTCGTTGAGTTTATGCCCCAGGTTTTGCCTCGAATTGTTGATTCTCCCATGGCTTCCATGCTCACCAAACATATACGTGATAATGAAGTTGATATTTTTCTTGGCGAAGGTGCCACGGAAATTCTTGGAAAGGATGGCAAGGTCACTGGTCTTCGTACTGCAGAACGAACCATTGATGCCGATATTGTAATCATGGCCGCGGGTGTAAGGCCGCGATCAGAGATTGCAGCGGACGCCGGTCTGCAGATATCTCCTATGGGTGCCATTGTGGTTAATGAACGGATGCAGACTTCTGATCCGTCCATTTATGCTGCAGGAGATTGTGTGGAAGTCATGCATCTTGTCACCGGTAAGAAATTTTATGCACCTCTTGGCTCACTAGCCAACAAAGAAGGCAGGGTTGCCGGTGATAATATGGCTGGTATTCCTTCAATCTTCAAAGGAGCTATTGGAAGTTTTATCATGAAGGCCTTTGAGGTGTGTATCGCTGCCACAGGGCTCAGCCTTGAGGTGGCACTGGCCGAAGGATATGACGCGGATGTTGCACTTACTGCCCCTTCTGATCGTGCTCATTTCTTCCCCACAGAGGCCATTGTCTGTTTTCAGATGGTGTTTGACCGTCGTACCCGCAAAGTTTTAGGACTTCAGGGATTTGGTCCAATGGGTGATGGCATTTCAGCCCGCATCGATGCTGCAGCTGCCTATATTTCCATGGGAGCAAGTATTGATGACTTTGGGACCCTTGAAATGGCCTATGCACCACCATTTTCAGCAGCGATTGATTCTATTAACGCCCTGGCCTATGTTGCAGACAACCTTTGTGACGGTCGTTTGCGGAAAACAAGTCTTGATATCTTTCTTGCCTGGATGGAAGATTTTTCAACCCAGTCCGATTGGCTGGCTCTTGATATCAGACATCCCATAGAAGCCGGGCCATTTGTGGAAAAGTTTGGTGCTGACAAGTGGCTTGCTATTCCATACAATGAAATTCGTGTGCGGTATAAAGAACTTCCAAAAGACAAAAAGCTTATTATTCTTTGTGATGCTGGAACAAGATCCTTTGAGATGCAGACTTTCCTGGACAGTGTTGATATTCGAAATACGCAGGTAGTCAGCGGTGGTTTAAATATGATCCGTCGCATGGGAGTGGATTGGTATCCTGGGTAAGTAGGACCATCTGCAGGAGAGGCCCTGTCCTCTTCTGCATTTTCCCCCCTCTTTTTTTTATCTTCGGCTAGACAGCGTTCTCTTTTTTGTGATATCGTTAGTTTGTATCAAGGAAATCACTCTCTTCACGCTCATTGGAAACAACTCTTTTTTTTAGTTGCATTTTCACGCAAAATTCATTGCAGGAATTCCAAAGTTTAGAGAAATATATAAGATTAGATCGGATTATTAAAGGACATTTCATGGCAGATTTAAATACTCAACATATGGTAGATGAGGTTCGGGATAATATCCAGACAGGGGATACTCTGAAAACTAAACTCGTACTCTCTCATCTTAATGATGTTGATCTGAAAACTCAGAACAGGCTGATTTATGAATTGTCGCGCGGTGATGTGAAATTTACCGTGCCGATTCTTCTTCACCTGATGACCGAGCATGTCGAAATTGTAGATAAATTGCCGATAATTAAAGAGACATTGCTTTCCAATCTTCTTGCCTATCCAGAGATGCTTATTGAATTTCTCTCTGATCCATCAATTAAAGATAAAACGCATCTTGTTAATGTCGCGGGTGAATTACGCTTTGATGAGGCAGTTCCAGCCTTACTGTATTTGGTTGCAAATTCACAGGATGAGGCTGAAATAAGCCTGATCATCGAAACCCTTGGGATGATCGGTGATCCGCAGGCAATTAATACGCTGACTGATTACCTCTATGCTGCCAATAGAGACTTGATCATTACCGCCATCCAGGCATTGGGCCAGGTTGGAACTCAATCGGCCATGCATCGTCTGGCCGAACGAATGGGGACCGACAATGAGATGGATTATATGATTCTTTCCATCTTTGCAGATGTTCAGGATCCGGTTTCTTTGGAAAAATTAAATGATACTCTTGCCTCGCATTATGCCCATATGCGTATTTATGCTAAACAGGAGCTGGTGCGGATTGGTGCTAAAGCTGTTCCCGCCCTCATTGATAATCTTCTGCAGGATGATCCGGATTTTATAATCCATACCCTGAATGTGCTTGGTGATATTGGGGATGAGTCTGCCATTATGCCTATCAGGAAACTTCTGGGGAAAGAACCCAAAAGTGCGAATGTACGTTTTGCAGCCTATGAAGCTCTTGCTCTTCTTCCTCTTCGTAAAGGGGCCTACACCCTAACTGCGGGGCTCAGTGACCCCGAGGATCATGTATGTGTTGCAGCGGCAAGGGCCATTGATCAAAATTATTCGGAGATATTGACTGCCGGAATAAAAAATCTGTTGCGCAACAATGATGATGAAGCAAGGCATATTGCCAAAATTCTTGTTAATGCTCAGGTTGATAAGATATTTTTAAGCCTGGTGGATGAAGAGTTTTTTCAGGAACTCGCACTTATTTATCTTCCTCATACTCACAAAGATACCAGAGAGCATTATGCGAAAATTTTATCTGAAAACGGTTTTGAGTCTTTTGCTAAAAAGTTGAGCGGCGATGAAGAGGATGCAAACAAGATTAAGATAGTAGCTGTAGACGATTCTCGTATGATTCTTAATATTTATAAGGCAACACTTCATGAGTTGGGTTTTGAGCCTGTTCTCTTTGAGTTTCCGGCAACGGCAATAGAGTGGCTACAGAAGGAAAAACCGGCAATGGTACTCACTGATTTGAATATGCCTGAGATTTCAGGAGTGCAGCTAACAGCTGAAATTCGAAAAAAATATTCGTCAAAAGAGTTACCCATTATCATGGTGACCACTCAAAATGAGGCTAATGACAATGAAGCTGCCCGTGAAGCAGGGGTTGATAAGATTATGCAGAAGCCTTTTAATGCTGAGATGTTAAAATCAGCTATGGATGAATATCTATAGCTGTTCATCAACAATTACACGTCAATATTTTTTAAATAATTCTGCAATAAATCAAAGTTTCTGCCCACATCTTCAGGTTTGTGGGCATCAGATCCCGGCAACAAAGGAATCTTAAGTTCCAGAGCCTCTCTGATGATAAAAGGTGCGGGAAAGGGGACATTCCTGATAGGGAAACCGGAAGTATTGATCTCCAGTGCCATATCTTTTCTTTTTACTGCTTGAAGAAGTTTTCTGATCTGTCCCAGGTAGTGCTTGTCAATTTCAATTCCAGGCTGAAAGCGTAGTGCTGCATCAAGATGACAAAGGACTGTGCCGGGAAGAACTTCCACAGCCTCAGTGAGAGTGCTGAAATAGTTGTTGAGTATCTGCTCACAGCCCATGGCTTCTATGGCAAAAATGTTTTTTTCTTTTCTGCTTACCAGGTTCAGGTGATGCTTTTTTTCTGGAAGAGGCATGAAATGGTAGGATACCCCGATTCTGTCCCATTTTCTTTTTTCTAAACGTTCAAGCAATTCTTTTTTGTGAGTGGGACTGTAGCCTACCTCTACTCCGAGGGAGATACGGATCTTGTCTCTGTATTTTCCCTGGAGCTGTTTGCCTTCGGTGAAATAAATATCAAAATCGTCTTCTGTAAGCCAGGTGGTTTCAAAATAGTGTACGCCTGCCTCCATATGTTCAAGGAAGACGATTTCTTTCAGGCCTGCAGCGATAGCACTTAAGACGTAGCTCTCCATTTCGCCACTGGCATGATGGCAATATTTCGTGTGTACATGTCCATCCGAATGCAGAGACATCTTGCAGGGGAGTGGAGTGTTCATGATAATGAGGGAGGGATGAGTATCAGGCGTTTCCTTTGGGGAAAAAATGGACTACGCCGTCAATATCAGATGTATCACATACATGGCCGACATCCAGTTCCAGTTCAAGGAATTCTTCAAGGCCTTCAGGGGGAAGAGCCAGAGACGGTCCTTGGGGAAGATGGTAAATAAGGGTATGAACTTTTGAGAAATCTACGGGACGAGCAAAAAGTTTCATGCAATATATCCAAATAAAGAAGAAGTATAGTAAAATGTGAACGTCGACTATAAGTATGTTTTTGCCAAATCGCAAGGGAATTGAATCAAAAATTAAGGAAAATATGAAATGCGGGAAGCCTTATGGGAAATAGGTTTGACACGACCCTGCTATATGTTTATTATATGAGATTCATCGAATGTAAATTTATTCTCTCAAGTAGAGATTTAACGGAATAAAAACGAATAATAAAAGGTGTTGGAATGAGCGAACAGGATATGTCCAGTAAGGAAAAAACATTATTTGGAAAGGGACTCAACCCTTCCAATATTCTTCCCAAGAAATTGACCATGAATTCTAAAATCAAGTTTCGTTGTCATCCGGGAGTGGAATGTTTTACTGCCTGTTGTCGCGGCATTAAAATTGTCCTTACCCCCTATGATATTCTGATGCTTAAAAATCGTTTGAATATGCCTTCCCATGAGTTCATTCATAAATATACAACCCCTGTGTTTCTTGAAAAAACGGATATGCCTGGTGTTGCTTTGAAGCTAGCCGAAGATGGTGATCATAAATGTCCTTTTGTTACTCCAGAGGGTTGTACTGTGTATACTGACCGTCCGTCGGCGTGTCGTTATTATCCTGTTGGAATGGCCGATTTCCATGAGGGCGGCAGTGCAATGGGAGAGGGGCATGATCAGAATGAAGAAGAAAAGTTTTTCTTCATTGTTAAGGAAGATCATTGTAAAGGATTTGAAGAGGACAAGGAGTGGACTGTTGCTGAATGGCGTAAAGATCAGGGCGTTGATGTTCGTGATGAGATGAACAAGGAATGGCTTCGCCTGGTGATGCGTCGTAAATCCTTTGGTCATCAGGCAACGCTTTCAGAACAGGCACAACGTATGTTCTTCATGGCTTCTACTAATCTTGATGCTTTCCGCAAGTTTGTTCTTGAGAGTTCTTTTCTTGACACGTACATCATTGATGATGAAACTGTGGAAAAGATTACAAATGACGATATAGAGTTGATGCTCTTTTCTTTTAAGTATCTGGCTAATGCTCTTTTTGGCGCTGAAGGCTTGTCCATGAGAGAGGATAAGATTCAGGCGAAAGTAGAAGAGATCAAACAACGCCAGGATGATTCGGTGCTGGAATCCATTAAGGCGTACAAGGATATCAAAGCAGCCAGAGGTGAAGAAGTAGATCCAGACTTATAGCAATAGTTTCCGGGGAGCCAACCCTCATCACGATGTGGATGGATCATTGGAAAACTCTTGTAGCTTAATGGTGACAAGTTAGTAAAAAGGTCTCGGCTCCGTCATTCCCGCCTTCGCGGGCTTGTCCGGTGTAGTTTCCGGGAATGACGAAATAAATAGAATGCTGAGTTTTTACGACGCCATCAATGGTGCCAAAATAATAAAAAAAGGGTGCTGGAAGAATTTCTTCCAGCACCCTTTTTTTGTCGGTGCAGACCTCTAGTTATGATGATATCATGGTTGGTGCAGTGTATAGATAACGATAACCGGACATTTGTAATTTAACACAGGTGATGAACGGTAAGCCGGCATAAGTACCTTATAAATTCTTTTCAAAAAAAACACGAAAAAGAATTTATAAGGTACTAACGTCCCTCCCTTAAAAAATCTGTTAATAAAGTCTATGGTATTACATTTTCAATGCTTGCTGCTGCATCAAGTATTCCAGCTCCGCAACGACCAGGATTGGCAGCACATTCGGTTCCGGGAGCGAATGGTCTGGAAGAATCTTTTAATGCGGTTATCACTTCATAAGGAGTAAGGTTGGGGTTTATTGAGTACATCAACGCTACAACTCCAGCAACATGCGGAGATGCCATACTCGTACCCTGATAGTAAGTGTAAGCATCATCTTCTGGTCTCTTTACGCCGGTATTAAGCGTTGAGAGAATACCGTCGCTGGTCGGACTGGTTTCTCCTCCCGGTGCACTAATTTCAACTTTTGAACCATAATTGCTGTACCAGGCGAGATCTCCACTTCGATTGGTTGCAGCAACAGTGATAACGTTATCACAATTTGCAGGGCTTGAATTTGAGGCATCCTGGCTGCTATTTCCTGCAGCGACTACCACAACGGTTCCAGCATTGATAACATCATCTATAGCGTCCTGATAAACAGAACCGCAGGTGCCTGCACCACCAAGGCTCATGTTTATAACGTGGGCTGGTGTGAAATTATCAGGTACACCGGGAATGCTCAAACCAGCAGACCATCTCATGCCATCGACAATATCTGAAGTGAAACCACCTAGGCGGCCCAAAACTCTTACAGGAAGAATCTGGCATTGCCAATCTATTCCGGCACCTCCAATACCATTGTCGGTTGCAGCGCCTATCGTGCCCGCAACATGTGTACCGTGCCAAGAACTATCATCTCTCCTTGTCCAGTCTCCTGCATCAGACGGGTCAGGATCGCGCGTATCCCGATCTCTGGCATTAAACCGCATCGTTATAAAATCATACCCATCATTCCAACGACCAAAAATATCTTCATGATCGCCCAAAATTCCTGTGTCTATGACTGCGACCACGACATTGGGGGCGCCGGTGGTTATAGACCATGCATCTGGCAAATTTATCCCACCTGCAGGTTCAAAATAGTTCCATTGAGAAGGATACATAGGGTCATTAGGAGTTATGCCCATCAAATGCATACGACGATCAGGTTCTGCATATTTGATAATTGATAGTTTGTTTAATTTTTTTGTAATTGCTTTTACTTTAATGAAAGGCATTTCCCTTGGTAGTGAAAGAACCCTGGCATTCCCGGACATTTTCCGATAACGTCTTAATGAAATACCTGCCATATCTTCCATTTGAGCCATCTGATCCTCACTAATCCCCTGGTCTTGTTCGGAACTCGGATAATGATGTAAGCTGACAATAATTCGATCGGTGGCATCGTTATTTGAGGATTCTCCGACATTCAAACCACCAGCGGAGGAAGATTGGACAATCGCGAAACAGAAAAAAGCACCTAATATCCATTGGTAATGAAAATTTTTCATTTTTCTACTCCTTTAAATAGTTGTCGGTGTTGCACAAAGCCATGACACTGACAGTTATGATGATGTAGCTGCCTCATTTAGCATATCATACGGGCATTTTATTTGTGTTTGTACGAATTAAGCAATAGTTTATGAACTCGTAAAATTTTTTTCCAATAGCCCTGAGAATTCTAAATGGGAATTTATTGTAATCGTGAAGTGTACCGGTCGAATTGTTTTTTGCCAAGCGATAAATTGAACATCTGGAATTGTGGTATGAAGCAAGATGACCTTGTTCACCACCATATGATATAGCCTCTCACTATTCTTCGAGAGAACACCTGTCAGATGGTATAAAACAAAGCTTAGATGTGTTACACTACAGGAGCAGCGGTAGAATGATTAAAAAAAAGGGCCTTGGAAGAATTCTTCCAAGGCCCTTTTTTATTAAAAACTCTAACTCCTCTCGGAGTGTGACGGTTTAGCAGGGTAAGCGTAGACTCCCGTGCCTCAGGTTTGCTCGTTCAAGTATTGGCGCTATAGTGAAGCTATGCGACAGGTAAGCGTAGACTCCGATGCCTGAACGTGCAATCGGAGTCTCGCTGTACTCGCTTACCTTGGTGCTGATGATCCGTTATTTCTCAGGCTCAAGGGATGCTGCCCTTGCCTGGAGGAATTTCCATCCCTTAGTTACATCATTCTGTGACTGTTCCATGAGCTCATCAGCATGCTCAGGATTCATCATCTTCAGCATACGGTAGCGGTTCTCACCCATTGCATATTCTTCAAAAGTCATTGTAGGCTCTTTGGAGTCAATGGAAAGAGGGTTTTTACCTGCTGCTTCAAGATCCGGGTTGTAGCGGTAGAGTGGCCAGTGACCACATGCTACAGCCTTCTTCTGTTGGTGCAGACCCTTGGTCATGTTGATACCATGGTTGATGCAGTGCGAGTATGCAATGATGAGAGACGGTCCATCATATGCCTCAGCCTCAGCAATTGCTTTGGCAACCTGATTTGGATTGGCACCCATGGAAATTTTAGCTACATAGACGTTGCCGTAGGTGGAGAAGATCATGCCGATATCTTTCTTAGGCATCTTCTTTCCGCCTGCTGCGAACTGCGCAGTGGCAGCACGAGGAGTAGATTTAGACATCTGGCCACCGGTGTTGGAGTACACCTCGGTGTCAAGGATCATTACATTTACATTCTCGCCTGAGGCAAGTACGTGATCCAGTCCACCGTATCCGATATCATATGCCCAACCGTCACCAC
>JAOZQU010000398.1 GCA_029932055.1 Desulfocapsa sp. | reverse complement strand
AACTTGCCATCGTAAACATTTACAGCTTGGTTCTTGCGCAATTCTCGGAGCAGCTCACGTAACTGGGTGCGCACTTTGCTTTGTCGTAACAAATTACGCAATGTTTTATAGTTGTCATCAAAGAGTTTCTTTCCCACTGCTCCAAGAAAGTGGTAGTGGCAAATTAGATCAGGGATTCCGTTTTGGCGCAGGTGCTTTACAGATTTCGCACCACCGCTTCCAAGATCTCTCATGATTGCTATGGGATCGCCAAATAAAGTAATACTCTTTTCAACGGCAGGACGAAGTTCCGTAGAATTTTCTGTGGCAATTTTTACTGCATGAAGCACCCAGCCCCTAAATCCATCTAAACAAAGAAAAAGCCCACCCTTACCATATTCATTCGTCGCATCAATATGAAGTGGATAGCCTCCCTCCATAGCAACCCGTAAATCCGAGGCACAATGCAAATGAAGAGCCTCAAGGTAAAGCAGGAATCTATCACATAGTTTTGAAATGGTGCCAGTTGAGAGAGTAATATCTTTTTCTCGTATTAATTCAGCACGAATTTCCTGTCGTTGCATATTCCGAAGATAACGTGCCATCCCCACTGCCACAATCAGATCATAACCGTAACGTTGCCCGGCAGGAACCATTTGCGCAAGTACTTCAGAACTTTCCACAGGATGAGATAGATCGGCAGAACAAACTTTGCGGATTTCTCTGGCTTGAATCGTGCCTGTTTCCATGGTGGTAACAATACGTTTTTTACTTTTCTGCACATGCAAAGAACTATCACAACGCTGGCAATGACAGGCCTCAGCCACAAAATCGACATTTTGGTAATAATGACCAGCTTTTATAGTCGCACGAGTGATCTCTGTTGCTGACAATCCAGCACGTCGAGCTTGCTCGTGGAACAATTTCAGGAATCCGTAGAGTCCTTTTTTTTACCAATTTCGTCAAGGGAGTATCGGTTAAAGACATTTACAACCTGCTCCATGGTAATTGGAGGAACGTAACCCCGCAAAGCTCGAACAACCTCTGCTGGACGTGAGCCAGACTGGCGAATTAAGACAAGTAATACCTTGATAACAACATTGTAATCTATTTGTTGTGGATCTTCCTTGTCGTTGGAAATACCGTCGGTAATATGAGAATGACGAACCTTGAGTTGCGACTCCCTGGTAATAGGGTCATTGTGGAGATAGAGATAAAACCCTCTCACCTTTTCTCTGTAAATTATCTTATGCCGTACCCCTTCAAGTAGCAAGACCTGCACCCGTACTTTCAGTATATCCTGCAGTTCTCGCTGGGTTACCCCGGCCTCTGACTCGCATACCAGACGTAATACCGTCTTGTCTAATTTTCGATCACGGGAAAAACAAATATCACCATAAGAATAAAGCCCCCAACGATCAAAAACAATTGATTCGCTGTTCGTATAATAACAACCATTATGATTGTAGCTTCGAACGTATTTCACTTGTTTAAGATATCGAAAAGTAGTTGTACGGGATGCTCCGCTTAATGCTTCTTGTATCTCTTCAAACTTAGCAACTTTCTTAGTGCGGAATAGCTTGACAATCATATTTGGTGTACGCTTAGCCATGATGGGACTGTATGCCTCCTGTTGATTCACTTAAGGCATATAGTACCACCTTAGAACCTAAAAATCACCCAAAAGTGCTAAAATCTGGCGAAATTGGGTGAATTCCGAGTAAAATTAGTTAAAATATGGCATCGTATGCCTTCGGGAGGGTGTGTCTATACTCGACATATCAGGACGTTACTGGTTTGCAACTGAATTCTGACGCGGTAG
>JAOZQU010000028.1 GCA_029932055.1 Desulfocapsa sp. | reverse complement strand
TCAATCAAAAAGGCCAGCATTGTTAGCATTACAAAGACTTCACTGAGATTCTTTTTTCCCAGGCCGAAGTTGTGACCAAAATGATAACCCTGGTTTTTCAGGGTGTTAAATGTTTCGTTTTCAATTTTCCACCTGGCACGTGCACCACGCATAAATTTGTATACATTCTCTTGGGTGATATCCAGATTTGTAACCCAGCTAAACCGCATCATTTTATCGGTGTTAGTGTTATGTTCCCAGTATTCAATATAAGTTACACGACAATCTTGGTTTGACTTGTTGAGCGGCACGTTATATACGATGCGAAAATAATGGGTTCTATGTTTATTTTTTTCGTCAGGAAAATTTATTTCAATAGCTTCACCATTTTCAACTGCACGGTCTATATAGCTGGAAAGAAACACATGGTCACCATCCTTAACACCCAGAATATATTTATAATCATACTCTTCAAGGTCTTTAATATGAGGTGCGTTAGAGCTGAGTCCATCTTCATTAATGATAAGCTTTAGATGCGGATGATCTTTTTTGAGTTTTTTTAATAAACGCTTAACGGCATTACGCTCACAGTCATTTTTTGTTTCTCCATCCTGTTTGATAATCATTTCAGGACAGAGAGGGATAACCACCTTATGATCATAATGAACAAGAACTGCCCCAATAGCTTGGATATAATACGTAATTTCTCCAGTGGTTGAGTTAACTTTTTTCATGCAGGCATCCGAATGTAGCTTTTTAGATGAAAAACAGCCTGTACCATCGAGATTGAGCAAATAATAGTCATCCCAAAATATCATCTGTTCAAGAGCTTTGCCCCGCTGTAATGCCCTAAAAGCATCTTTAAACAACGGCCTAAGATCAATGGGATCAACAGCATCAAGAATTTCACGCATCGAGGTATCGCAGGGAATATTGCCAATACCGTAAATAGTCTTGAGATTATGCGATAATGTGCCACAACGACGTTCATCAAAAACTAGGAGAGAAGGGTCTTTAAGAGAAAACATTGCAAAACCGGACATAAGTGCGTCGGTTAAGGAATGTTTCCCGTTTCCTGAACGGGAGTCTTCGATATTTGCAAATCCTTTTCTCATGGTATGGAACAGTGCATCAGCATTCAAGTGCTTACGCATCTTGACTTTTTCATTTCGTACGGTTTCTGCTTTGTGGGTCTTTTTCATTGCTGTAATTTGGTTGGACATTGTTGCCTCCTTGTAAGTTGCTGTTATCCTTACAAAAGGGCAAAAAATCCTATCTCATTGATATGTCAAGGAAAATTTTAAATTTTCCTTATGTTTTTCATAATGTTTACGAAGACCTATTTTAAAAACGATGCTATTGCTGGGTTTCGGGTAGCCTCGGGAATTGCTGGTCATTTTGTGACTTTAATCCCACTAATGGAAAAGCCAGAGAATGTAAATAGTGAAAATTGGAAAAAGGTTGTCGAACTTGAAAACCAAATTTCTGTTATTGCCACTCAGATTGAAAAAGACAAGCTTGAGATTACAAAAGACAAATCTAAGATTAACGATGAAAAAACAGAGACCCAAAAACTAAAAGCTAAAATACTTAAACAACTGGCGATTGTCGACAATGTACTCAATGATCCTGAGTCAATCAATAAAATAGAAAGTTACGACAATCCTTTTTCAGAAGGAAATTTTGCAAATCTTCAAAGAGTTAGCGAATACGCTATCCAGTTGCAAGAGACAACGTGAGACCATTTTTTCAATTTGTAATATTCATACTACTCTTCCTCTGGAGCCACACAGCTCTAGCATGGACTGGTAAAGTAATCGGCATATCTGATGGCGACACAATTAAAGTGCTCCAGGGCACCAAGCAAATAAAAATACGCCTACATGGCATTGATACCCCAGAAAAGAAACAAGCCTTTGGAAATAAAGCAAAGAAGCATACTGCTAAAATGGTGGCCGGAAAAACTGTAGAGGTTAAAAAAACTGACTGACACAGACCGTTATGGTAGGACTGTTGCCCTGGTCACTGTGAATGGCCAAAGCCTAAATCAATCACTTGTCGAAGAGGGTTATGCTTGGGTGTACCGGAAATATTGCAAACAATCCTATTGCAAGGATTGGCTGGCTTTAGAAGAGCAAGCCAGGAATCAGCGCATAGGTATGTGGAGTGATCCACATACAACAGCTCCATGGGAGTGGCTGGAAAGACTGTAGAAATCAAACAGCTTCAGTTGACGTTGCTGGTACATATCACGGCAATGTAAAGAGCCATAAGTTCATCGCCCAGAATGCCGTGCTTACAATTGCAAGAATTGCACAGCAGGTTTTTCTTCAAGAAGTGAGGCCATAGCAGCAGGGTATAAATCGTGTGGGTGGTGTAAGCCGTAGGAAAAAAGTGAGTATTTTTTTCTGGGACAATTTTCGCTAAACCAAATGATGCAAAAAAGATGCAAAAACAAAAAAGGCACTCAACTCAAAAATGAGCTAAGTGCCTTCAATTACTGGTACACTAGGCAGGATTCGAACCTGCGACCCCCTGATTCGTAGTCAGGTACTCTATCCAGCTGAGCTACTAGTGCATCTGGAAGGGATTATATACCCTAGTTCAATTATTTCCTCAAGGCTGTTTTCGACCTTTGTTCTCTTTTTCCTGCTTATGACAAATAATTTCATGATCTGCAGGCTTGAGAACTGGATCTGCAACAATAACGATAGAAATCTTATTTCGAGACTCCATTTCGCTAATCTCAAGACGTTTATTGTTGAGCAGATACTGTGCAACATCCAGAGGGAAACGGCATTCAACCTGAGCCACGCCTTTCCTGCTGGCACCGGTTTGAATACGTCGGAGATAAAAAAGAGCTAAGGTCTCAACGGAACGTACGATACCGCGCCCTTTGCAATGTTCACAGACACGGTAATTACTGGTCTCAATGGGAGCACCAAGTTTTTGCCTGGAAATCTGCATAAGACCGAATTTTGAAATCCGGCTGATATCCACCTTGGCCCTGTCCCGCTTCATGGCACTCTTGACCTGACGCTCAACTTCACGGATATTTTTATTGATACGCATATCAATAAAATCAACAACAATCAGACCGCCAAGGTCACGAAGACGTAACTGACGGGCAAGCTCTGTGGCTGCCTCCATATTGGCTTTAAAAATCGATTCTTCGAAATTCTTTCCCTTGCCGGTTGAACCGGAGTTTACATCGATGGCAACCAGGGCCTCAGTAGGATCGATGACGATAGAACCACCAGATGGCAGTGGTACCTGCGGCTGATAGATCGATTCGATCTGATCTTCGACGTTAAACTGGTTAAAAATCGGGCGCGACCCTTTATGCAGCCTGGCTTGAGCACCTTTTTGCTTGGCAGGCAACACATCCAGAAAATCTTTGACCTTTTCAAGGGCAGACAGGTCATCGACAAGGATCTCCTTCAGTTCAGGATCAAAATGTTCACGCAAAAAACGGAGAACACAGTCATGATCCTGATAAACCATGCCCACCCCGTCAAGAGCCTGCCCTTTTGTCTTAATCTCTTTCCAAAGCTTGGACAGATAACGTACATCCTTAGTGAGAGCAGTCTTTGTGACATCGGCACTGGCAGTACGAACAATCCACCCCACGCCCTCTGGAATATTTAAAGATCCCATGATCTCACGCAACTGTGAGCGCCTTTCTTCACCACTGATTTTCCTGGAGATACCAGAGGAATCAGAACCCGGCATCAGCACCACACCACGTCCGGGAATGGAAAGGTATGTGGTCATATTTGCCCCCTTGTTCCCCACTTCCTCTTTTACCACCTGCACCAGAATCTCCTGCCCACGCTCAAGCACTTCAGTGATTCTCAGTTTTTTCCACTGACGCTGCTGGATGAGCCGTTTATTCTCCTCACTTATTTCCTGTTTGTAATATTCCGGATGAATCTCATTGAAGGGGAGAAAGCCGTTTTTGTCAGTACCATAATCCACAAAAGCAGCCTGAAGATTACTCTCTATGGCTACAATTTTTGCTTTGTAAATATTATTTTTTGTCTGCTTGGATGATACTGTTGAGACGTGGATGGATTCCAGACGGCCGTCAGCGAGCAATGCTAAACGACACTCTTCCGGTTCTTCAGCGTTAATAAGGAGCTTTAAAACAGGTGGTTTTTCTTTTGACGTACGCTTTTTTGCCGGCTCCTTCTCCTGTTCCTCTTTTCCAGAACTTTTTGTATGTTTCCCTTTCCTGCCACGGGATCGGGACGGTTTCTGTTTCGGCTTATCATCCTCAGCAGCCTTATCACCCTCGACAGCCTCAGCAACCTCAGGCTCTTTACTCTCTGGTTCGGTTTTATTCTGCGATTCGGATACCGGGCTTGCTGATTCAGCAGATTCTACAACTTGCAGATCTTCTTCCAACTCTACATTCTGAGGCTCTTCCTTCGGTTTTGCCTTGCTAACAGGCTTTTTTCTAGGAGCAGGCTTTTTTCTACGTCCCCTGGCCGGTGTTCCTGCCTTTTTAGGGGTCGCTTTTTTCTTTGGTGCTGGATCTTTTGCAGATGCAGTTGCAGATTTGCCATCAGTTTCTGTAGAGTCAGGCGTCTCCTTCTTTGTTTCTTTTGTTGTCTCTTTTGTTGTCGTACTCTTCCACCAGGCACCTGTCGATGCCTTCACAGGTTTTTTCTGCACAGCCTTTTTTTTCGGCTCTGCTTTTTTGTCTACCATATTTTTCCTTTACCGGACCAGGGCCAGCCTGTTCCGCAATCTTTATGACAACCCCTTTATCATACGGGCTGTCGCTATTTTTAACAGAAACAAAAGGCCATATACCATTGTTTCCATCTTACATTTTGTCATCACTTCACCATGGCCCGATCTTCAATCAAAATTTTTTTTATGGACCTGCAAAGGTATGACACTACTTTTTGGAAATAAAACTCAGCTCAGATTTATGCTTGAATCTTTTTTCCATACAATTCATCGGGAAATATCCCGTTTAACATCTCATTCTCCACTGATGCACACTCAGAAATTACCGCCAGAGAACAAGAACAGTCATTTTTCATATGTTTTACACCACCAAGGTACTTATCCCCTCGGAGTCTATCGCTTACCTGTGGGGTTGTTAGCTATTAGTCAACGGAATAATGCCGGCTGCTGAAATGCAGCAAAGGTGGTTTGTCTGTCAATATGAACAGTTACATAGAATATTTTCCGACAGAGAGGGAAGAAAAAACTATTCTTCCTGCCTGGAACACATTACAATGTAGCATACCAATAAAACAATTTCCCTTTATAATCAAGGCAAATATGTGATTTTAAACTTGACACCAACCTCCCATCCTCGTACATTTCAATCGTAAATCAAATTATCCTTTGCCAATCAGGGTTATAGCGTTTTTGATCCGTTATTTAAGGTCACAGCTTCCAGGAGCCCTGGGCAAGCACTTTCTCATCAGAAATCCATGCTCTGTCACATCCACAATTTGACATGGCTGCACACGAACTTTCAAGGAGTTAGCTGTGACAAAGTTCTATAATCGCCATCCTTCTACAAAACTTTCCCTCTGTTTCGCCTCGCTACTTGCCTTTACGGTTCAGCCGGGTTCTCTTCATGCCGACACAGTCAAAACTGATGAATGGCAGATTGAAGCCGACAAAGTTCTTCGCTTTGACAATCCAAAAAGTGTTATCGCAGAAGGTAACGTAGTTCTCACCAAATTACGAATTCTGCCTCCTAAACAAAAAAAGGCTAAAGTAAAAACAACCGGATGGTCCACCCTGCTTGAAGAAGAGTCAACCGCAATGGTGGAAGAAGCTGTCACCCAGGAAGTAACACAGGACACCACCCCCCGTTATAAAACAGAGCTAACCATTAAGGCCGACTGGATAGCCTATGATGTTGAACAAAACAGCATTAAAGCAAAAGGGAATGTTGCGATCACCAGTGACACCGATCAACTCATGGCTAAAGAGGGTGTACTTGACCTGAATACTGAAACAGGAACATTTAAAGAAGCCACTATCCTTCGCGAGTCTCTCGACCTCCACCTTGAGGGAAAATCCATTGAAAAGACGGGATTTAACACCTATCGTATACAGGACGGATGGCTTGTCACCTGTAAATATGAACAAGAGAACGCCCCGCCTTGGAGTTTTGCCGCCAGTGAGGCAAAGGTGACCCAAGGTGAATACGCTACGCTGAAACATGCGACATTTCGCATTAAGGATGTACCGATCCTCTACACTCCCTGGCTTATGGTACCTGTGGGGAATAAACGCCATACAGGTGTACTCTTTCCAGAAATTTCCAATTCAGATAATAACGGATTTGGTTTTAACCTTCCTCTTTTCATCAACCTTTCCGACTCCTCTGACATTACCCTGTACCCGGAATATTACGCCAACCGTGGTTTTATGCCCGGATTCGAATATCGATACATCCTGGGTACCCAAAAGAAAGGAACCCTGATGGCCAGTTATCTCGATGATGATCTTTCCGATCCATCAGAGACTGACTACTGGCAGGATACGGACTATACCCACACCAATCATGACAGGTACTGGGTACGAGGTAAACTGGATCATGATTTTGATAATAATATAGTCACTCGCATGGATCTTGATATTGTCTCTGATCGGGATTATCTAACTGAATTTAATACCGGTATTACCGGTTTTGATAAATCTAATGACAACTTCACGGAAGTTTTTGGACGTGGTTTTCAAAATAAAACAAATGATCAACGTGAAAATTCTTTCAAACTCCTCAAAACCTGGGATGGTATGGCACTTGAAGGAGTCTTCCTGGCTATCAATGATGTCAGGCAGGACAAAACCAACCCGACCCCTTTATGGAAATTACCAAGTTTAGATTTTACAGGCAGTCAGCTCATTGGAGAAACAAACTTTGCCCTTGACTGGGATACGGATTACGTCAACTACTACCGGGAAGATGGTGTGGGCGGGCATCGCTTCGATCTTTACCCTCGCTTGAGTGCGCCTCTTCCACTTGGTCCGTATCTTGAATCCCGCGCCGAAGCAGGTCTCCGGGAAACCTTTTACAGTGTCCAGACCTATGGTGATGGCACATGGGAGGAAAGCAGCACACCAAACCGACTCATTGGCGACTTCCACACAGAAATAGGTACCACTCTGTTGAGAAACTTTGCACTGAATATGGGTGATACAGAAGGAGTTACACACAATTTCAGGCCATATATCGCATACAATTATCTCTCCGATACCGACCAGGAGGATCTTCCTGATTTTGACTCGGTTGATCGCCTGGAGCATCAAAACCAAATTTCCTATGGCATAGATAATTTCTTTAACTTGTTTGGAAATAAAAACGGCCGGGAAACAGAAAGAGATTACGGATACCTGAAGGTCGAACAAAACTATGATCTGCGTAGCGAAGAATCAGACACTCCATTTTCCGCAGTCAATGTAAAACTGGGCTGGACTCCTTTGCATGATCTTACGGTAATCTACAAAACAGACATTGATGTCTATGGTGACGGGGTTATCTTTTACGGCTTGGAGAGCTATTATCTCAACAGTCGTGGTGATTATCTCAACCTCGATTATCGATATGACAAATTCGACGATATTCACCAAATCAATGTCAGTGCCAAAGCACAACTTTTCGATACCATTTTTGCAGCTTACGACATCGAACATTCCCTGTCTGAATCGCAGACCATTGAACAAAACATTTCAATTATATACCAACCGGCCTGCTGGTCTGTTGAGCTGCAATCACGATACACGCCGGGCGACTATGGAATGATGTTGCTTTTCAACCTTGCCAATATCGGAAGTCCTTTAGGCTTAAAATTATAACAACATGTACTTTGATATCTTCAATGGCGATGCAGACGGCATCCTGGCATTACATCAATTCCGTCTGCATACTCCACAACCGGATGCCACACTCGTTACCGGGGTTAAACGGGACATCAAACTCCTGAACAAAATCCAGGAAGTCCACAACAATAACATCACTGTTTTTGATATTTCGCTCGATTCCAACCGTGATGCACTCCTGCCCCTGCTTGACCAGAACAATGACATCACCTACTTTGATCACCATTTTGCAGGAGATATTCCTGAAACAGAGCGCCTGACTGCTCACATCGACCCATCGCCCGCGGTATGTACTTCGCTCATAGTGGATCAACTCCTCGAAGGAAAATACAGGGCTTGGGCTGTTGCTGCAGCTTTTGGTGACAACCTCCATGATTCCGCGCAAGAGGCTGCTCATGATTTAGCCCTCAGTACAAAACAACTTGCCGGATTACGAGAACTTGGAGAACTGTTGAACTACAACGGTTATGGAGCAGACATAAGCGACCTTCATTTCTCACCGGATGTTTTATACCAGGCCCTTCACCCCTATGAAGATCCCTTTTCTTTTCTGGCGGAATCACCAGATCTTGCCACCCTGCGTCAGGGCTTTAAAGAGGATATGATTCTTGCCATGGAGCAGAAAGAGATGGCTCCTGGAAAAAGAAACCGGGTGTACACATTTCCCAATGCGCCGTGGGCCAGACGTGTTGCCGGGGTCTTTTCCAATTTGCGGGCAAGAGAGAAGAAAAATGCTGCCCATGCACTCATTGTTGAAAATGACGACACCACATTGCGTATCAGTGTAAGGGCTCCCTTGAACAACAAAATAAACGCTGACAGCCTGTGTCTTTCCTTCCCAACAGGTGGTGGAAGAAAGGCAGCAGCGGGTATTAACAATCTACCCGCAGATATGCTTGAAGCTTTTCTCGATCGTTTTGAATCTACCTTTTCAGCCTGACCCAGGTAAATGAAGAATTTCCCCGGTAGAATTTTTAGTAACTCACAAAATATTTTCTTATTTTTCCTAAGAAAACATTCTGGCAAGGTACTTAGACCCCGCTGGGTGGTACTAAAACCAAGCCCAGCTTCTCCATTCATCACCGGGATAATTTTACTTTTCTTTTTACTCCTTCTGCCCCACACTGGCATGGCAGAAAAGACAATTCCTGCTGCAGACCTTGTTAAAGACGGTCAGAAAATAAACCTCAACCAGGAAAAATACCATGTTCTCTTCCAGGAACTTGAGCATGACCATCAATTCACACAAGCTGAACTGGATGCCGTCTTTAAAGGAGTCCGAATTAAACGAAAGGTATTAGTCCTCATGGACAAACAATGGGAAGCAAAACCTTATTACCAGTATCGTCCACTTTTTATTACCCGCTCAGTTATCAAAAAAGCAAAAAAAAAGCTGCAGCAACATCGAAAGACTCTTGATCGTATCGAACAGGAACTGGGAGTTGATCGGGAAGTTGTCATTGCCATATGGGGTATTGAATCCCGTTTTGGCACCCATAGTGGAGGGTTCAATGTTTTTCAAACCCTGAACACCCTCTTTAGCAGCTATCCCCGCCGATCAGACTTCTTTCGTAAACAACTCGTCGAATTCCTTATCCTCTGCAGAGAAAACAATTACGATCCCCTTACAATCAATGGTTCTTATGCAGGAGCCTTTGGCCAGACCCAGTTTATTCCCTCAAGTTTTCGTGAGTATGCTGTCAGTTTTGATGGTGATGAACGGCGTGATGTGTTCGGTTCCACCCACGACATTCTGGCCTCCATCGCCAACTATCTACATCGTTTCCATTGGACTCTTGATGCACCGTTGTACGTTGATATGGGGTCGGAGTTGAAAGGACCGGAAATGATCAAGGCCAACCTCAAAGGTCGCAAAGGTCTGGTGGACTATCTCACAGTCCAGCGTGAACAGTCCATCTCCCTCCCCATCCCCCCGGAGAAGAGACCACTGACCATTGTCGGTCTTGAAATTGACCCAGCCCAAGGTGGCGGCAAGCGATACGTGGCAGGGTATCCGAATTTCCAGGCCATCACTCAATGGAACCATTCCAACCGTTATGCCATGGCCGTCAGTGAATTAGCCGAGGCCATCAGATAGCAAGGAGCATTGGTATGCAAAAAGAAACGAATTCTTATTCGTTCATTCTCCTCATTGTATTATTTCTCATACTAAATGGTTGTGCCAAAGCTCCCCTGGACAAGCTGGCTCCCGGCAATTTTCCCCGGTTTGTTGATGACTTGCAGCTTGAAGGATTACTGACTGCAAGCGTACGCCATCTCCACTATTTAAACACACTGCCAGACAAATCATCGTTCACCTTTGGCCCCGACACCTATCCTGTTTCCTGGCTGCGGGAATCCATAAACTCTTTCATCGATATCCTGAAACAAGATCCGGACAGTGATGAACTGGCTCGTATCATCCACGAAAACTTTACCGTCTATCAGGCAGGTGGCAGGAAGGAGCACCCAAGAGGTGCAATGCTGATCACTGGATATTACGAACCCTTTTTCCATGGAAGCCTGACCCGACAACCACCTTATCTTTACCCGCTTTATGCACCACCTGAATCCCTTGTTCAAGTTAGAAATCCTCAAAACGGAAACCTGCAGTTTAAACGGAGAAACAAGAAAGAGCAGCTCGTTCCCTATTGGACACGTAAGGAAATTGAGGAGCAGAGAATTGCTGCCGGCAATGAACTTGTTTACCTGGACAATCCGGTAGATGCTTTTATTCTGCACGTTCAGGGCTCCGGCAAGATTCAACTGCTGGATGGCTCTATTCGATCCATCCACTATGCAGCATCCAATGGACTTGAATATTTTTCCATTGGCAAGCTCCTGGTAGATCAGGGAAAAATGAGCCTGGAAGAAGCCTCTATTCCAAGCATTCGCAGCTATCTGCGAGAACATCCGGATGAACAGCAAAACATCCTGTACCACAACATTAAATTCATCTTTTTCAACTGGGCACCGGACGGAGAGCCTGTTGGCAGTTTGGGTGAGCCACTGGTTGCGGGACGATCCATTGCCGTGGATCCAGATGTACTGCCCCAGACAGCGCCAGCCTTTCTCCAGAGTCGTAAACCAGTAGTTGATAATTACGGTACCATTATGGAGTGGATCCCCATGCAACGTTTTGTTTTTCCACAGGACACGGGTTCTGCAATAAAGGGAAGTGGACGGGCAGATCTCTACTGGGGAAACGGCAACTATGCCAAACAGGCAGCAGGGAATATGAAAGAAGAGGGAACGCTCTACTTTTTGGTAAAAAATAATTTTGAAGAGCCGAAAAAATGATGGACACAGAAAACGTACCGGCAAGTTCCAAAGTTTTTCACGAACGAGCCAAAGAGTATGACAGCTGGTTTGACGACAGTCTACTCTTTGAGATAGAAACAGCTGCCGTTCGTGCTCTGCCCATTCCTGTTAAAACCCCAGCCCTTGAAATCGGTGTGGGTCCCGGTCGTTTTGCAAAGGCACTTGGGTCGGGCTTTGGTATTGATCCTGCCCTGGCTCCCCTTCACATTTCCCGAAGCCGTGATATCGCGGTCTGCCAGGCAATTGGGGAGGCCCTCCCCTTTCAAAGCAACTCAGTTGCCAGAGTCTCGCTGTTTTTCACCCTCTGTTTTGTACAACATCCGGAAAAGGTCTTTCTTGAATCGTATCGTGTTCTGCAGAGTGGAGCTCATTTCATTCTTGGCTTTGTCCCGGCAACAAGCAAATGGGGGGAAAACCTGCAACAAAAAAAAGAAAACAAGCATCCATTTTATGAACATGCCCGCTTTTTCACTGTTCAAGAAGTGGAGACACTCTTAAAAAACCAGAATTTCTCCCTTTGCAACTCTGTGTCCACTCTCTACCAGGCGCCTGGAGAGGTTACCCGGATGGAATACCCCCAACCCGGGATGGATGAGCACGCCGGATTTGTGGTACTTGCAGCCACAAAACCGTGAACACAGTAAATAAAAATACCATGTCTCTCATTATGACCACAGGAGGTTTCCAATGAAAACAATTCTTCTCTTCTCAACTTTACTTATGCTGTCAATTCTCTCCGCAAAAATGTCGGTGGCAGACTCCTACAAGATTGTTTTTGAAACCATGGACTGCAGTGGAAACACCGGGTTTGCCACAGTGGGACCGGACGAAATCTACAAGATGGGAAACGGCGACTGCAGCAATCCTGAAGATCCCACCAAAAAACTCAAACAACTCCTGGTTCATGACGGCCGCGGAAGCTACACGGTGTATACCCTCACCCAGGAAGAGGCTAAAAATGTAATGCTTGATGTAAAAGAATATATGAAATCCCGTAAGGGGGCTCTGGATCGTGCTGAATCAGTCATCATCAGTCATTGATGACATGAATGTCAGTTTATAGTTTTGAGTTAAAAATTAAAAGATACCCTGGTTACATTGCTCTGCGATGTAACCAACCCATCGACGATCTTCACCATGACTCTCACAGCGCAGAGCGCTATCAAATACGCTACACTGTAGCTGTATAACGAATAAAAAAAAGGGGTGTTGGAGAAATCTCCAACACCCCTTTTTTTGTATGAATAATTTCTTTAGCGATTCATGGGGAAAACACTCATCCCTTTCTGTATGCCACTCCCTGAAACAGGAGCGCAATACGATATTTTTTCTTTGGTCTTAGTTACTTTAATGGTTCCAACTTCAGTCATCTCAGAATCAAGAACTTCACCAGTGTCAGGATCAACCAGTTCCTCCACACCACCAACCTTGAACTTCCTGCCCACAGTCACTCCTTCACGGCTGCCACGATTGATGATGACTTTATCACCCTTTACCATGACAATAGAGCCCTCCCAGGGGATACCATCGAGTTGTTTAATGAGAAAAAGAACACCCTGGCCAACTGCATCTTCCAGGGCCTTACCCACATTATCTTTCTCCTGACCACCGAAATCGCCACCTAAACCACCAAGGTCGCTGCCATGATAACCAACGGAAAACCCTCTTTTCCCGGATACACCAACAACATCAGTGGAGGCCTTCACCTGTCCTGTTTCCGAATCGACCAGGTAAATAGTAACATTAATCTCAGCTTTACCGGCAGAGCCACCAATCCTGAAACCTTGGAAACTTAAGCCACCACCGCCACTCCCCGTATCATTCTGAACATGGGTAATGGAACCACGAACCAGAAGCTGTGCTGGGGTCATTCTGCCAATTTTGGCTGTCTTTTTACCCTGAGCAGTACGACCAGAGGCTGCAAAATCCTGCTCCCTCATAGCCTCTTTCCTCATATCTCCATCCCCAAGCACAATAAACCAACCGGATTTGTGGAGAAGATTAGTCATGGCTGTCTGCATGCCATCTCCCACACTCCACCTGCCATGCCAGCCAGCCTCATTCTTAAACTTGGTGACGGTAATGGAATACCTTAAATTACCGGCAGGTGGTGCCGGAATTGTATTCTCTGCCAATACCCAGCTTGCGGGCATGATAATCATAAAAGCCAGACACAGGCCTGCCAACATTGATCTGTTCATACGTTCTCCTTTGTCTCTGTTTACTAATACTCCACAAAATACTTACCCGGCTCAACCGGAAACAATTCAGTTCACTGGATAAATGAACTTATCATAATATGTTCAAAAAAAACAGGTAAGCGAAGACTCCGAGAACATATTCTGTAAGGCACTAATTAACCAAGCATCCCAAACCTATCCCAGAAATCAGGAAAAGACTTGGCCACACAGCCTTCACCATGAATATTCACTCCTGGAACCCGTAATCCGGTCACTGCAAAACTCATGGCCATGCGATGATCATTATAGGTCTCAATCTCAGCTCCGTGCAGTCCTTCTCCACCCGAACCATGGATCACCATAAAATCCTGTCCTTCTTCCACAGTAGCCCCCATCTTTCCAAGCTCTGTGAGGACAGCACTCAGACGATCACATTCCTTGATCCGGAGGTGGGCAATATTGTTTATAACAGTTTTTCCATGGGCAAAGGCAGCCACCACTGCAAGTGTCGGCACCACATCCGGCATATCTCCCATATCAACAGTGATTCCCTCAAGACGATCACGACCGGTCAGGGTAATACCACCACCATCACGTTTAACATCACACCCCATGCGGGCAAGGAGGGGAACCAGCCCGGCATCACCCTGCAAAGACGGAACCGGCACATTGGACACCGTTACCCGACCACCAGTGATTGCAGCGGCAGCCCAAAAGTAAGAGGCATTTGAAGCATCTCCTTCGATCTCGTATTCCATGGCTCGATAGCTACCCTGTGGAATAATAAAAGAGGTGAACTCTTCATTACATTCAACGCTGACTCCAAAATCGGACATCACTGACAAGGTCATGGCAACATAAGGTTTTGACAACACCTCGCCCCTGACCTCAAGTGTTGCCGGTTCAGCTGCATAGGGTGCAACCAATAGCAAAGACGAGAGATACTGGCTTGATTTTCCTTCAGGAAGTATTGTTGCCCCACCGGTTAAGCCCTTGCTGTTCAACTGCAAGGGAGGGCAGCCGGTATCTTGCACAGAGACAATATCAACACCCCATCCCTGTAAAGCCTCCATAAGTGGTCTAATTGGACGTTCACGCATTCGCTCTTCGCCGTCTATGCGAAAATTGCCGTGTCCAAGAGCTGCAACTGAGGTGAGAAAACGTGTGGCTGTGCCGTTATTACCCAGAAAGATCTCTTTCTCAGGTGTTTTCAGTGATCCACCACTACCATGGACTGTCCACGTATCTTCTCCCCGTTCTACTTCAATCCCCATCTGCTCGAGGGCTTTTGAGGTATAACTTGTATCTTCACTTGCAAGGGGACCGATCAGTTTACTTGATCCATCAGCGAGCGCTGCTGCAATAAGAGCGCGCTGAGTCAGGCTTTTAGAGCCGGGAACAGCGATTGTGGCATTAACTGTTGATACTGGTTGTATTTCTATCATTGTTTTCTTATTCCTTTTCAAACTGCCGGCCGACTTATCTTAACGCATCAGCAAGTGCTTTGCGCATTAGCGCAACTGGCGCAACTTTTCCTGTCCAGAGTTCAAACTGAGCAACCCCTTGATAGAGCAGCATCTCAAGACCATTGATTATTTTACAGCCATTCCTCTCTGCTTCCTGCAACAAACGAGTCTTCAGTGGGGCATACACAATGTCCATGACCACCTGAAACCGGGACAATATCAGCTCAGGAACTGGACTATTCTCGATTTGCGGCTGCATGCCCACGGATGTTGCATTAATCAGAATATCACCTGACAGGTTGTCAGCCTCAGCAAGAGACACCCAGGGACAGCCCAGTTCGTCAGCCAGGTCACGACCACGCGACTCTGTCCGGCTGCAAAGTACAAACTTTGCTCCCTTTTCCAAAAGCCCAAAACCTATGGCTCGCGCAGAACCTCCTGCCCCCAGAATTACTGCTTGCATACCATTCAGATCAATCTCTTCTTCAAGTGCACGGGTTGCACCCAGCCAATCAGTATTCAACCCTTTTAATGTTCCGTTGCTGTTAATTACCGTATTTACCGCCCCAATTTTTTGAGCCACGGAATCAATCTCATCAAGCAGAGGTATCACTTTTTCTTTATGGGGTATGGTAACACTTGCGCCCTGAATACCAAGTCCGCGAATGCCAGTGACGGCAGCAGCAATATCAGGTGCCGGAAAAGGCAGATACACGCCATCAATACTGCTTGCTGCAAAGGCTGCATTGTGCATTGCAGGGCTGAGCGAATGCGTAACCGGATTGCCGATGATACCATACAGAACTGTTTTTCCATTAATGATCATTTTTCCTGCCTCCCATCAATGAAAATATTTCACGTAAAGCCATCACAGACAACTGCCCTGGAGCCGTTGCTTCCTGATCACTGACAGCACAGTATGTCATGTAACCACCAAGATTACAGGTGGCAACCCGGCTGACCACTCCCGGTCGCCCCATACAAAAAGCAATGAGCGGAAACCTCAATTGTTCCGCTACTTCCTGTAACTGCAATACTCTTAGAACATCCTGGTGGTTATGGGCTGTTGTTATAATTTTTCCGATATCTGCGCCTCTATCCTGCATCAAGGCCATCCGTCCCACAAGCTCTTCACGCGTCGGGGTGTCCTGAAAATTATGCCAGGAGAGGATTAATTTCGTGCTACTTTGTTGTAGGGCCATGCGCATTCTAAGGTGGGAATCATCAGGAGCCAGCAACTCAAGATCAACGTATCCACTATTTTCTGCAACTGCCTCAAGCAGTGGCCCCATACGTTCTTCTTCATCCCCTGCAAACGCACCTCCTTCCCACACTGGTCTATTGGTAAAGAGCAGGGGAGTTGTCAAAGTATTCAAAAAAGGTGAAACAGCAGGTAATACCAGATAGTCGAGACGAATTTCCAATACATCTGCCTGAGGGGCAACGGAATCTGCGATGGCTAATGCGTCGTCGATGGTCTCACGACCAATGGAGACACAAATACGGGGATGAGAATTCATAGGTGCGTTACTTATTGTGTTTTTCAGCAATTTTCAGAGCCCAGGCCACCAGAAGCGAGACAACGGTGAGATCGTCTAAAAAGCCAAACCCTATAATCCAGTCAGGAATAAGGTCAAAAGGAGAGAGAAGGTATAGAATGGCAAATCCGAGGATGGCTTTCACCTTAAGCGGGGTGTCCCGCCGGAACAGGAGCTTGGCCCAGCTTTCTATGCGCGTCCACAAACGCATCTGTGAAGGAGTGTTTTTAGGATCCATGATCATACTCAAGGAAGAATGAGGCCTCCGATAATCTCGCGGATTGATCCTAATTTCTGCTCGGCAACGTAATGCGCAAGTCCTTCCACAGCCTCTTCACTGGCTCTGGGATTCACAAAATTAGCAGTTCCTATCTGCACGGCAGTTGCTCCTGCCAGCATAAATTCCAATATATCCTCTGCGGTTTCAATGCCACCGACACCAATGACTGGAATAGAAACTGCCTGAGCAACCTGGTACACCATGCGTAAAGCCACGGGTTTAATAGCCGGCCCTGAAAGACCTCCAATCACATTGGCGAGTTGCGGGCGCCTGCTGCGATGATCTATAGCCATGCCGATAAGGGTATTGATAAGTGAAACAGCATCGGCGCCACCCTCTTCAACCGCACACGCAATTTCTGTAATATCAGTAACATTGGGAGAGAGCTTGACAATGACCGGCACAGAAGAACTTTCTTTGACCGCCGCTGTGACAGCTGCTGCCATATTAGGAACGGTGCCAAATGCCACGCCGCCTTTTTTCACATTGGGGCATGATATATTGACTTCAATCCCTGAAATACCATCGACATCAGCAAGACGTTTTGCGATCTCCCTGTACTCCTCCAAGGTATCACCAAGGATATTTACGATTACCGGAACGTTAATTCCCTGTAAGGAGATCATCTTTTCAGATATAAATCGCTCAACCCCGACATTCTCAAGACCTATGGCATTGAGCATCCCACAAGATGTCTCGACAATCCGAGGCGGTGGATTTCCTGCCCGCGGCTCAATGGAAATGCCCTTCACTACAACAGCGCCCAGGCGATGAAGGTTCACATAGGGCTCAAACTCTCTTGCATAGCCGAACGTACCCGATGCGGTCATCACAGGGTTTTTCAGATTCAGTGAGCCAATGGAAACCCTGAGATCAGCGGATGTTATTTCACTTCCCATACCAGCTCCTTTGCATCAAATACAGGCCCATCGGTACAGGCATGACCATAACCGCCTTTTGTTACCGGTACAATACAACCAAGACATGCTCCCATGCCACAGGCCATGTTGGTTTCCATAGATACCTGACATCCATAGTTTCGATCTTTACAAAAAAGATGCACTGCTGCCATCATGGGATGAGGGCCGCAAACATAGCTTGTGCAGTTAGTACCAAGATCAAGATTTTTTAAAACATCAGTGACTAAACCATGGTGCCCAAGGGAACCGTCATCAGTGGCTGTATGTGCCGACAGACCAAGTTCCGCAAAATCGTACACCAGTGATGTAAGCTCCTCTCTATTCCTTGCCCCTAACACAACAAGTGGAGGGGTATTAGGGCATTTACGAAGCATGGTTTTTGCGAGAAAAAGAAGAGGGGCAATGCCCATACCACCTCCAACAAGGCAGTTACGACTCTTGCAATTAATGCGAAAACCATTTCCTAGAGGTCCAAGAACTGACAGATATTCGCCTTCACGAGAGTGGGCAAGTAGTGAGGTGCCACGCCCAACTACTTTGAAAAGAATCTGAAAATGTTGACTGTTGCTGGTCTGGGAAATAGAAAATGGTCGTCGAAGAAGAGGATCCTTTCCATTTCCAGTACGAATCATCACAAACTGTCCAGGCTTGGCAATGGATGCAATATCGGGAGAATCGAGCGTAATGCGCACAATATTTTCTGTCAAACGCTCAATGCGGGTTATTTGTGTTTTTTCCTGGAATTGCGACATAGTTAAGTGATACTATTAAAATACGTTAAAAAATGAACAGTTATAATAAATACTTCAATGTGTGTTTCCGCTGGAGTCACCCCCCAGAGAAAAAAATTAAATCAAATGGATTTGACAACTTATTATATCTTTAGTGGCTTTGTTTTTGGTACTATTGTTGGAAGCTTTCTCAACGTGGTGATTCTCCGTCTGCCCAATGACGAAGAATCCATAGCTTTCCCGGCCTCACACTGTACAAATTGTCTTGCAGAGCTGCATTGGTATGAGAATATCCCTATCCTCAGTTTTCTTGTCCTTCGTGGTAAGTGCAGTCATTGTAAAGCAAAAATTTCATTCCAGTATCCGCTAGTTGAATTGAGCATGGGTTTGCTTTCAGCAGCACTCGTTCAGCGTTTTGGTCTCAGTATTACAACAGCCGGATACTTTTTATTCTGCGCAGCTCTCCTTGCAATCATCTGGATAGATATTCAGCACCAAATTATTCCTGACGTTATTTCCCTTCCCGGTATTATTATCGGATTTCTCTTTTCATTGATCACCCCTGCCCTGCATTGGCAAGCATCTGTGATAGGCATACTTGTCGGTGGAGGAATTTTATACGCAATCGCTCTACTTTACTTCCTTATACGTAAAATCGATGGCATGGGAGGTGGTGATATTAAATTGCTTGCTATGATCGGTGCCTTCCTGGGATGGCAAGCCCTGCCTTTTGTGATTTTTGCAAGTTCCCTGAGTGGGTCAATTGTGGGACTGCTGGCAATGACCAAACAAAAAAAAGGTGGCCTGACACGAATACCTTTTGGCCCCTTTCTCTCTCTAGCTGCTCTTGCCTACCTCTTTTTCTCAGATAAAGTCAATATGCTATATCAATGGTACCTGGCCATATCCCTTCCGTGACTATTCAGTCGAGGAAGGAACAGGCGTTTCAAAATGAACTTCTGTCAAATCCCTACCCGAGATGAGGTCTCGTCCAAGTTCTTTACCAAGCAGCAAAGCAGCTTCACCTTGTTCTCTACTGTGTCCATACTTGGGGTAAACCTTACGAAACCAACCCGTACTAGCCTCAGGTGTCTTCCCGGCAAGTTTTAAGAACACACCGATCGTACGCCAAGGCTCTGCAACCGGGTGTGAAAAAACTATGGGAGAAAGAACGTACTTAGTTCCACATTTTTTTAATAGTGCCCGCAAACCCCAAAAATGCATGCGCCAATAACCTCGACAGGAAATAAGAGGTAAGACAGTCTGTTCGCTAAACACTTTTTTACCATCTCTGTCGAACAAAGAAAGAACCGGACCTGATGGATGATAAGACCAGGTTGGCCCGGCCAGAATGATTAAATCCCATTTTCGGAAAATAGTCGGATCAACAGCTTTGATGGGAGTACGTTTTCGAAAAAAAGTCTCAAACATCATCCAGACAGTGGAGGGTATTGTCCCAATGGGAAAGCGTAGTTCTTCAACAGGTTGCAGCTCTTCCCAGATAATCTCGACCTTTTCAGCATCCAGACCAACAACAAGTTTTTTCAGCATATTCCTTGTCTGATTACTGAATGAGTATGATAAAATTAGTACACGTTTCTCAGCCACAATACTCCACGCAAGTAATATTAATGTCTAGCATCAGTCTTCGAATACTATACTGTAGAAAAGACCAAAAAAAAAGCCCCCGATTACTCGGGGGCTTAAAAAAACAACAAATAAAAATCTTCTACTATCCCTCTACTTCATGTTCAACACCAATAGCAATTTTGTAAAGGACAGTCACTACAAAGAAACCAGCAGCCCACACACCTATGGTAATTCCAATCTCATTGGCAGTAGGAACATACTCAACGATCTCATGCAGAGGAGTTGGAACAAAACCGGCAAGGACAAAGCCAATACCTTTGTCCAACCAGAACGCAATAAACAACCCGGCGCAACCAAGTCCAAGATAGAAATCATCCTTTTTAACAATAGGACAGGCAAGGAGTGCAAGGGATCCAAAAGCAAGTATAACAAAGGCCCACATGAAAGGAACAAGATTGTTGTACATGTGGCCATGATGCTCAAGGCCAAAGAATAGATATTCCAGTGCATGCATATGGCCGGGGATGTTGGAATAATACCCAACAAAGAATTCAAGACCGACAAAAAACATATTCAGCAGACCGGCATAAATAATAATGGTCACAAGCTTATTCATTGCCTTTCTTCCAGCATCAAAATTTGCAACACGTTTTAAAACAAGACATGCAATAATAATAAGGGCTGGTCCTGCTGCAAAGGCGGATGCGAGAAAGCGCGGAGCAATAATGGCAGAGAGCCAGAAATGTCGTCCGGGCAAACCACAGTAAAGCATAGCTGTTACGGTATGAATGGAAACAGCAAAGGGGATAGAAAGATATACAAAGAAATATATCCACTTTGGTGGTTTTACCTGTTTCTTCTCTGCTGTAAGAATCACCCAACCACAGAGAACATTAAGGAAAAGATAGCCATTCAATACGATTGCATCGTAGAAAAGCATGGAATTTGGTGAAGGATGAAGAACTACGTTCAAGGCTCTCATTGGCTGTCCGAGATCTGCCATGATGAAAAGCAGACACATAACGATGGCACCAATGGCCAGAAACTCACCTAAAATGGTGATCCTGCCAAATTCTTTATAATTATGAATATAATAGGGAAGCACCAGCATCACACCTCCAGCCGCAACTCCAACCAGAAAGGTAAACTGGGAAATATACAATCCCCACGAAACATCACGGCTCATGCCGGTCATGCCCAGGCCAAAGTTGTACTGCCTGACATAACAGGCAGCACCAATAGCCATGAACATTCCTAAAAATGCAAGCCAGATCCAATAGGCTGGTTTGCCTTTGAGTGTTTTTTCAATCATGACTACCTCACACTATGTAAAAGACTGATGGTTTAGTACCCAGTGTTGGCTTTCTCTGGATAGTAAACTCTTTATCAAGTACCGCTCGTACCTCGGACTTGGCATCATTCAGGTTGCCGAATGTTATGGCACCTGTTCCTTTGCAAGCTTCAACACAGGCTGGTTCCTGCCCAAGAGCCAATCGTTCACCACAAAAGTTACATTTTTCTACAACACCCTTCATACGTGTTGGAAAGTTTTTATTGTACTTCTTGATGTATGGACGTGGATCCTGCCAGTTGAAAGACCTGGCCCCATATGGACAAGCTGCCATACAAAAACGACAACCAATACAACGATGAAAATCCATTGCAACGATACCTGTGGATACAACTTTAAAAGTTGCCTGGGTAGGACAGGCCCTGCAACATGGTGGATCGTCACAGTGATTACACAGTGCAGGAAAATCAATATGAGCTGTCTTCTTTGAAGCATGATATGCCGAATGATCGGTGAACACGTTTTCAAAAGGAGTTTTCCATATCCATTTGATTGCATTTTTTGAATCAGGGAACTGCGGGAGATTATGAGCATCAATACAGGCAGAAATTGCATTGTCCAGCAAGCCCGGATTATCAGCCATCTTACGCATATCAATGACCATGCCAAGACGTACACCAGTTGGTGCTTCCTCAGCATGAGCGCCATGAGCATCAGCATGACCGCCATGAACATCAGCTGCCGGCGCATGGTCTGCAGCTGGAGCAGCGTGGCCTGAAGCAAAAGCCGGAGAGGATGACAGCTTTATGATTGCCGGGGCTCCTATTCCTGCAACCACTGACGCACCTGCAATTTTTAAAAATTTTCTTCTTTGCTTATCCATTAGTGAGTTGCCTCCTTCGATACTGCCTGATCGGGTGTCAAATGACAATCCCAGCAATAAGGCTCTACTGCTGCATAGGTATGACAGCTATCGCAGAATTTCTCTTTTTTAGAATGGCATTTCATACATGCCATCTGCAGGCCTTTGGGGTATTTCTTACCATCGATCTCAAGAATCTCACGATCAGCATCCCGCAGCACGTTATCGCGCCACTCATTGAGCAGCTGCATATGGTTAGCCCGCATATATTCAGCCGACTCTACACAGTGTTTTTCTCCACCTGGCGGTAACTCGGGTTTCGGCAGATCACCTGCCGTTGTAAACCCGTTGAACCAGATTGGAAAAGTCACAAAAAGGACGAAAATGATCAGTCCCGGTATGATTGTTCCTTTGTTATACATTGAGT
>JAOZQU010000027.1 GCA_029932055.1 Desulfocapsa sp. | reverse complement strand
TTGAAGTTTTAGTAGAAAAAACACAAAATCTAGTGTCTATAAAATTTTGTTGAATAGTTACTAGTATTGTTTAGTTGTGCCAATTACTTACCAGATTTACTTAAACTGGTAATGCAGTGTGAGATTTACACTTTGAGGGAGGGCAAAGGAAACACTTTCTGTGTTAACAGGAAAGGCACTTTTTACAGCATATCGTGCCGAGTTATGAAATACTTTTGGCCCACTCACAGAAATATGTCCGACATTACCAGTGGCAAGAATAGTAAATTCTACTTTCACCTTCCCCTGCATCCGTCTTTTTCTTGCTATTTCAGGATAACTTTTATGCTGATTTATTTTTTGTCTGATTTTGGCAAAAAATTGATCGTTCTTTGCAGTATTATTTCTTGCAGTATCTGTTCTCTTAAGACCGTGTATTGTTTTTACCGATGCTTTTTTTCTTACTTTGTTTTTTAATATTTTTTTCTCATGTGTATTTATGATTACAGGTGTACGCTCATGGATAACCTTTGGCTTTGGCGTCTCTACATGCTGTACTCTAGGTTCTGGTTCGTTAGGTTCCGCTTTAATCTCTTCTTCAACCACAGGTTTTTTTTCCTCTATTTCCTCAGGCTCCTCTGCAGGAGGTACAACTTCAGAAACAAAAGTAGAAAGAGAGAGTTGGATAGTTTTATCCTGTGGTTTTTGATCTGAGATAAGATGCTGAGTCTGTAAATAGAAATAAATACCGACTAATACGAGGTAAAAGAGTGTTGTAGTAAAAAAAGATACTGTATATCGATGGGTTCTGCTCACATCATCCCTTTATCCGTAACCAATCAGGGGGGGCTGTTTGCCGATTTTGCTTTACAATATTTACTGTTTTGTCACTATTGAGATATTCTCAAACCCCTTTTCCTTCAAAAAATCAATTATGTCCACAAAATAATGAAATGCTGCCTCCTTGTCAGTATGAAGTGACACCCTATCTTTTTCAGGATCCAGTTCACCTAACTTTTCTTTCACTTCATCAAGCGTTAAGGGATCTTTGTTAAAAAAATACTTTCCTTCTTTATTGATAGCAACTGCGATACTTTTTTTGTCCTCTTGTTTCTGAGCACTTGCCGTTGGCAGGTCAACTTTTATTGTTCGATTGCTTACAAAACTGGCAGTTGCTAAAACAATGACAAGCAGTACCAGAACAATATCAATAAAAGGTACGACATTCATCTTGTCAAAACGCTCTCGTTTCATACTGAACGACGAGCCTCGTCTTGGAGTATCTCCCACTGAGTAAGGAGTATATCTACTTTGGTCATCAATGCATTGTAAAATACTGTTGCTGGAATGGCCACGATAAGACCTGCTGCTGTTGCTTTCAATGCCAGTGCCAAATGTTTCATAATCTCACTGGGATTAATAGTATCTTGCTGATCGCCGATGATGTAAAAAGTCAGGATGATCGCGAGCACAGTACCCAACAGACCAATATAAGGTGCATTTGAACCAATGGACGCAATAGTCGGCAAGTGCTTTGAAAGATCCAGTTCCAATACATTTTTATGTGTATAGGCTTCAAGTTTTATGCTGCGAAAATAAAGCAGTCTCTCTATCGTAAACATAAAAGTAACAAAACTAAGAAACGCAAGCAATCCTATAATTCCATAATCTACAATGTTTTTTATCTGTTCTATCGGCATTTTCTTCTTCTTGAGGCAAATAGTTATTCGTACCTTACTCCTGAAAAGCTGTTATAAAAAACAGGTAAGCACCCTAAAGAACCAGGGTACTCTTTTTAGTGCCCCCTTGAGGGGTATAGCCGTCAAGCTAAGAGATTTTCCTTGTCTGCCAATAGTTCTTAACTAAATGAAGTGATGGCACAAAATGACGAATTCAAAACATTAATAATTAACCGTTATCAATTGATCATTGATTATTAATAAAAGTATTATTTTGCAATTTGTTAAAATAACGGCACAAATAATTAATAACCAATTGTTAACGACTAATAACTAACGCTTAGCTTGACGGCTATGCCCTTGATGGGTATAAACTCCGACTTCGAAAAAAATGGGAAGTTCTTTGAAAATTAGGATTTGAATATACCACCAAGGTATTTATTTCGGCTTTCCTTCCATCTCTGCAGTTAGACCGATGATCAAGCAGTCAAACAGGATCGGTCAATAGTCATATCAACAAGCCAGCTGTGACGAATTAACATTTTCAACTTTATGCGCTACAGTCAATTTGGAGAGAACGTACCATGAAGTATAGCTGCATACTGCCATTTTCTACCATTCATTGGATTTTAAAGCGTAGTACCGACGATTCGTGGTACTTTTTCTGTAATTTGTTTTTATACAGACCCTTAGTTTCGATTATTTTTGATATTGAAGTTGCCATGCTATCATGTAATTAATATACTATTATGTATGAAATAAAAAGAGTAGACAGAGCAGGTGGAATGAACCCTAAAAAAGGTGGCTTTTATGAAAATGGATCTATCACGAGGTTCTTGGCTGGCATTCATTATACTGATTACCCTCCTGTGGAGTGGTGGAACAGCAACAGAGACATCGGCTAAGGATTTTTCCTGGCCCATGTTTAATGCTGCCTTCACGACGCCAAAGAATCTCGGAGTCGGCAGCATAACCCTGCATCTGAAAAATGATGTGATACCACATTTTGATGAAAGCGCGAGTGCTGAATGCGAATTGAAAAACAGTACCCTTCTGGTGTGTGGTATGGCGACACTGCACTATGACGCTACCGAAGATAATGGCGCAGTGAAGATACGACGAAATGGCTCAATAAATTTTATGCCGGTAGGTACCTGCACACAAACTACGTGTATAGTCGAACATCAGGCTAGTGTAGAGGAGACCCAGACCCTTTGGTATTGGACCGGGACATACTGGAAGCTGGCTTCAAATGAATCGATATCAAGTGACTGGGATGACACCCTGCGGTTCGATTTGCAACAGTCAACGTCACCAGGAGGATCGACGGTTGGTGTCTCAACTTCCACTGGTTCGGCATTCTGGACTCTTTACCTTCCCGGAATCAGGTAGACGGTACTCGAAACTATTAACTACCTGCAGAGGCCGCTGTGCCGATAGAGTTTTCATTTTTTAGCAAGATACAGATGCTGGTGTAAAATGATGTAAAATAAAAGTACTCAGTTGTTTATAGAGAGTAGCACCTTTTTCAAGGTGACATGGGATCCACCCGGAAAATTTAGACTACTTTTTTAATTTGTTTTAGAGCCAGGTTGGGTAAATACCACCAGCAACGCTGAACGCTGCAGCTCATCTTTGATCGACAGTTCGGCAAGAGAGATGTCATTGCCTTTGCTGTGGTCTTTGCCGCTGAGAAGGACGTTCATCCAGTCGAGTCGCAGGGTCTGTTTGTTAGCAATAAGCGTATTTTCCGGTTTATCAATGATTTCCTGGAGAATAGCTAAGCTATCCTCAGGCATTTCTATCTTTTGTCGGGTGAGATCAACCTCTGTTTCCACTTCTTTTATCAGCGTTTTCAGTTTACGCAGTTTTTCAGTTGTTTCATGGTCGGGATGGGAAAAAAGTTCCTGTGTGCGACTTCTTCCGTTCAGCATTCTCCGCATTGACTTCAGGTACGCTCTACGTTCACGTAGTTCTGCAAGATCTCCTCGCAAAGAGGCTATTCGCTCCATGGCTATGGTAGCCAGGACTTCAAGTCCCCGATTTTTGAGCAGTTCTTGCGTCGTGGTCAGGGTCGTGCTCACGGCAACCAGTCGGTGATCGATGAAGTTGACTGTACGCTTTTTCACATCACGTAAAATAATATCCCCCTGCTGTTCATGTTTGAAAATTGTTTTCTCCGTTTTAGTCATGGTCAGCAGAGCAATGGAGTCTCTCTCCTTTTCCTGATCAGATACATCACTGTTTTCCGGAGCCAGGCGAAGCACATCCTCAAGTTCATTCGCAGAGACAAAGATGGCTTTGACCAGAGGGTCGGCGTGGTACTGTTGACGGCTCAGGCGTACAGGGCCGGGGATGGAGTCAACCAGACTGCTGCAATACTCCATTGCTTCTTTCATGGGTGAGCGTAGACTCTTTCTGTATCGGCCAATCTGGCGAATGCGAGGGTCTGCGACCTCAACAACCATATCGGTCGCCTGGTGCACAACCTGTTCTCGGGCACGACTGGCCAGATACCGTTGTCCCAAGCCTTGGATATTGGAAACAGTCCTGCGTAAGAAATTATTCATGGAAGCAACCTCAAAGCTGATTGGATCTGTATTGATCAACAAAGTGGAAGTGAAAACCTTTTATCTATCAATTTCTATGCATTATTCTTTCTTTTCCTGCTCCTTTTTCTTTTTTTTTCCTCCCCGCTCTATGGTGTAAAAAATATCTACAGCGTTACCGTTGCCGGCTGTTGTGGTTTCTACATGGATTTTGCGACTCAGTCTGTATCGCGTGACAAATTCACTGTCGCCTGTTTTTATATTTGTACCCACAGATACGGAAAGCTTGTTGTTGATCTGACGACCGACAGAAAGTGAAACACCTTTCCCCGTATCGTTTGGTGCGGATCCGGTAAGGAGGTAAGAAATTACCTGGCTTTCAGACATGGGCGGGTTGGAGAATGTCGTCAACCTTGGTTTGCTGGCAGGGCCTATGGCATAGATACCAGCCACAATCCCTCCAACAGTTCTGGTAGCCCGGAGATTGATACCCGGCTGACTTAAAGGGCCGCCAGGAAATGAAATAACACCTGTTTCAATATCAAGGTTTTGACCGTAGGCACGAAAGCTGCCCTGTTTAATATGGAATGCTCCGCTTCCGAGCATCTGTTTGTCAGGTTCTGCTGTTATGGAAAGTTGACCGTCAATAAAGGCATTCAGTCCCAAACCCGCGAAATGGACTTTATTGCCCAAGGTTAACTTAAGTTTCATGTCTACTGGAGATTTAGTCTCTTCCGGTTCTGCATCCTGAATAATTTTGACATCCGGAGAAGCAGTTTTGGTTCCCTGCGGCAGATCCCGTAATAGTATGTCAGCTCTTGGGATGGTAACGTCACCAGTGAGGCTTAACAGATTGTTTGTCTTTTCCAGTAGCAGGTCGGATGTGAGAAAAACTTCAATTTCAGGCAGGTTAATCAGCCTGAAGTTTTTTCCTTTGAGAGTAAAACGCGCCGGCCAGTTTTGGGAACTGTCAAGCACAGCTGTGCCGTCCAGCGCAAGAGAGCCTTTGGGAGAATTAAATAGCCCATTAATTTTCAGGTCTTTATTGTTGGCTAGAATATCCAGTGTTGTGTTCTTTAGTTCCAGGCCTGCCACAGGGATTAATATGTTGGAAATGTTTATTTTTCCCGATCCATTAATGTCAGGCTGTTCCAGAGTTCCCAGTATCTTGAAATTTGCATTGACGGCAGCATTCAGATCCTGAACATCAGCTACCAGAGTTTCTATCAGATCAAGCTTGTCTGCATCGATAAACATTTCGCCGGCAAGACGTGCCTTACTGCCAATATCTGTTTGTAACAAATCAGGCGATTTCAGATTGCCACGGATTATGTTGGAGTTCAGACTGAGAAAAAGGTCGGCGTCGAGTGCATCTTCAGCAATATGAATATCGATTTTCATCCCTTCATGGGGCAGGCTGCCCTCTTTTTTCTCTGTTTGATAGGCAATACTTCCGGGTGTGATTTCTGCGAGCAGGTCTGCTTGTAGCTTCCCCTGCATATTTGCAGCAGCTGTGAGAGAAAAAATACCTGTCAGATCCTGTACTGTGTCAGGAAACCAGGGCGATAGCCAAGCGAGTGGGAAACCACTCAGCGCAATATCACCTTTTGTATTTGTATTTTCCTTATTCCACGAAGCTTTGAGGCATAAATCAGCATGTTCCCGGTTCAAACAAAATATGTCTATCCCGGCCTCTGTTTTGCCACCGTTTATTTCTGCTGGTTCCGTCAGTTTCCAGGCGCCAAGATCTGTGGATTCAATGTTGAATCCATTCAGCATCCCTTTCCACTGTTCCTGCAGGTATCCACCCTTCAGGCCAAGGCTGATATTAGCCAGATCGTGATTTGCTGTAAGGTGAACAGTGTGCTGTTCTCTGCTACCCTCACCCTGTATTTCAAAATCTTGTATCAGGTTGTTACCTGATTTTAGATTTGTGCCTGACACGTTCAGGTTGAATGGTGCTTTCCAGCTTAAATCAAGATCAGCATCAGCGGTGATGTTTTCCATGTGCAATCCTGGGAAAATAAGGTTTGATCCGGATAATTGTAAGGCAAGTTGCGGCTCACTCATTTCTCCCTGAACAGTACCTTGACCATTAAGCGTTCCGCCACCATCTGGTAAGAGGTTGGACAAATCTGTAACATCTACCTGCCAGTTAAGGGTGGAATTTTTACCAAGATTACCCTGAGCTGTAACAACTGCCGTGCCTGATGACAAACGGAAATCGTTTATGTGTATATCATCAGGTTTTATCTGTATTGTTCCGTTCCCGGCAATAGGCAAGTCCCTGAGATTTCCCTGCATGCGATCAATTGTCACATTTGCAACCAGTCCGGCATCATCAATGTTCCCATCGGTTTTTATAAGCCAGTTAAGTTTGCCCGGCCACTCAGCATACTGCACACCGGGGTTGAGGTCTTTTCCATCAATGTTCAGATGCCATTCAACAGCAGGTGTCCATTGAACCTTACCTTGAACGCCAATAACTCCTTCCAGTGAATTTGCAGTGAGCTGCAGGTTTTCAGCACTTTCAGTGCTTCCATCGGTTATTATTTCAAGGCTTGTCTCAGGGATCTGTGTTCCTGCTATCTCGGCATTCAATGTCAAATGGTAGGCATCCATGCTGCCTTTGAGGATTACTTCACCTTTTGTTGAACTGTACTCAGCATCCCCTGTGACTGGCCATTGCAATTCCTGCCAGTTAAGTCTGATATCCTGGTGTTGGTCACCGTCAGCTGTTCCTGACAGTGCTATCTGCGCTGCGGAATCCATATGTTTTAGCGTGAGCTGATTGATGGTGAGCAGCAAGGTTTCAAGATTTGCCTGCAGATCCAGGTTTGCATCCCAGTTGATCTCAGCGGCATTGGCATCACGTATGCTGAGAGCAGCTGTAACTGCAGCATGTTGCAGATTTCCGCTGGTCTGGATTATTCCTTGTAAAGATCCGGGGATTTTGGGGCTGAATGTTGCCGGACGCAGTTCCTCGATTATCAGATCTCCCTGCCAGGTCAGCGCATCGATTACCTGCTGTATGGTAATATTAAGCTCTGCACTGATGTCACCGTTTAAGCTTTCCTTTACCACTAGTTTTTGTAAATCACCCTCAATCTTGCCAGACATTTGCAAAGAGGGAAGGGCCGAATCCAGCGTTTTTAGTTCTGTGGTCAGCTGCAGTGGATAATGCTCAACCGGGTTTACCTTTCCCTGGACAAGCAGGCTGGCTTCAGGCATGAGTAGCTTTAGTTTCTGTATCGTTATACCATTTTTAGTCCAGGTGAGAGTGAGATCGGCGTTCTGAACAGTCAGTGGGGCGGCATCAGGGGAAGAATGAAAAACAAAGTCGTTTATTTCGAGTTTTTCAATAGTAATGGTGATGGGGAGAGTCAAGTCCGGCAGAGACAGCGGTCCATTATCTTCAGGTTCTGGTTCCGGGGATTGGGAAACAGAGCTATACGAAATGTTTGCAGCTGTAAGTTCTAAAATATGGAGATGTAAATGCAGTAAATCTGTACTTTTCCAGTCAAGCACCAGATGACCAAGCTCCGCCTTACCTGCAGGACTGTCAAATACAATATTTGTCAGTTCAAGACGATCAAGCACCTTCCCTTTTGTTGTGTCGATATGTAACCTGCCATCAAGCTGCTTTTCTGCTTGTGATATAAGGAAGGTTGTTCCGCTTTCAGTACCGAGTAAATACAATCCACCAAGAAATAGAAGCAGAACAAGGGTGAGTAAGCCTCCAAATATGCGTATTATCCATTTCTTCACAGAGTTGCTCCAAAGCCGACATGAAGTCTCCAGTCATTCAGTTGCGGTTGCTCACTCACCGGCCATGCAATATCTACCCGAATAGAACCAAAAGGGGCCAGCCAGCGAAAACCGGTTCCTGCACCTGCGTATGTTTTATCAAGGTTGTCATTGTAGGCATTTCCTGCATCTACAAAGCCTGCCAATACCCATGACTCTGCCACTCTATGGTCATATTCAAAACTGCAGGTAATTACATTTTTTCCACCAACAACAGTACCATCTTCATCTACTGGTCCTAATGATTCATATTCATATCCACGAACTGAATTATCACCACCTGCAAAGAATCTGAGAGAGGCTGGATAAATGTCAAAATTATTAACCAAGGCAGCACCAATTTCCAAACGCGTAGTAATACGTCCGTTTTCGCCAAGGCCTCTCATGTAGATACCCTTCAGGTGCATACGGGTGAAACTGGTGTCAGACAATAATGTTTCTGCAGCACCGCGGAGATCACTAAACAGATAGTGCCCGTTTTGAGGAAACATACCTTCTTCCATTTCAGAAAAACGTGCAGTGGCACCAAGAATGAATAGATTTGTTGTTACTTGCGGATCATCAGCAATAGTAAAATTTTCACTGGAAGCCAGGATAAAGCCTTTATAAAAATTAGTGTCTGTGAGATTTCTCCTTACAAAAGCTGTTTCCAGTTCAAATGTGCTGCTTTTAGTGCTTGGTGTTACTTCATATTCATAATCGGTAGTCGATACCCATCGGTCTGTAAGAGGTCTCAGTACTGGAATGCTGTACTCCCCTCTCAGGAGACCTTCTTTTTGAGATAGCTTTAGATACACATCTGAATGATGACCATGGCGATTGATCAAACGATCTGTCCAACGTGCCGAACCCCGGACACCAACATCCGTCTCATAGCCAAGTCCAAACACGAATTTGTGAGGTGTAATCGGTTTCATCAATACATCCAGCGGCAATTGTTGATCGACAGCTTCATGAAATAATGGGTCTATGGTAACCTCTTGGGCATAATTGCTCGCTATCAGGTTCTGTTGGAATTCCAGCAATGATTCATACGAATAGGGATCGCCTTTTTTGAGTGTGACATACTGTTGCAAAAGTTCCGGGTTAAGAAAGTCCTGGCTAAACCTGACATCTCCAAAATAGTAGAGTGGTCCTGTCTCCATGTGGAGTGTCAGCTCTGCACTGTTTTTTTCAAGATCAACTAACCATGCATTTTCTGTGAATGTTGCTTTTGGATAGCCGGCGGAAAGTGCGAGATTCATGAATTCATTTTTAGCTGATTCATATTCTGAATGGTTCAGCGTATTATCAGCTTTCCGACGGTAATTCAGGATGCTTTGCTGGAAAACAGGATTGTCAGCACCTTCTCCTTTCCATTGAACATCGCGCTTAGTGATTTTGACCGGTTTTCCTTTATTGACAGTGTACCTGGCAAGCCATCCCCCTTCAGTTTCAGTCAGTTGTGATTGGATGTCTGGAACATAGTAGCCAAAGGGTTGCAGGGCTTCGCGGATTTCTTGTGGAGCCTGCTCATGCAATCGTTTAATCCAGCGTTCATTGAGTTCTTCGTCATTCTTCATTTTTTCAATATCAAGAAACTGGAGTACATTTGTTTTTAGCGGAGCATCAAGTCCATTGACTTCGACTGTAAGGGGAACCGCTGCCATGGAAGGAGAAACCAGTAGATTCAGAAGAAGAAAAAGGATTAATTCGCAGGTGTAGAGGAAAGTATGATTGACAGGAGTATGGCTTTTTGAGAGGAGGTAGGCAGGCTTCATTTATGTACCAATGGCAGGGCGGAAAAATAATATGGTTGAACGTATTTCCGGACAACTCCCATGAGTGTTTTTGGCTGATTTAATCTTTCAGGAGAATTGCACAACCGGCTGTCATCATTACACTGCCGGCACTTCTATTTATTATTTTAAGAGTGCGTCTGTTTTTTAAAAGCTGACTGGTTTGTGAGGCTGCCCAGGCATAGGAAAGAAGGACGCTGCTGAGTACAAATGTTACCACTGTGCTGATTGCCAGAACATCAAGCTGAGTAAGGCTGCCAAGATCCACAAAAGTAGGAAGAAAGCCAAGGTAGAAGAAAATGACTTTGGGGTTTGCAAGGGTAATAACCAGGCCACTCGTAAAGTTGTTTTTCCAGGAAAGCTCTTTTATTCCCCGAACAGCATGTGTATTGGGAGTTGAGCGCCAGATTTTGAGTCCCAGCCAGATAAGGTAGAAGCCACCGGCGTATTTGACAAAGGTGAAAAAACTGCCCAAAACTTCGGCCATTGAAGCAAGTCCATAGATGGCCAGAAGCAGAAAAATCAGATCTCCAACAACTATTCCAAGCACAAGAACAGCAGCATGAGAAAAGCCACTGGCCAGAGCCCGTGCCACTGTCGCAAAAACACCAGGGCCTGGTGCTGCCGCCAGAAGAAACATGGCAGCAGCAAAGGCAAGAAGTGTGAGTAGTGTCATTGGAGCTGGATGCTATTTGGTGGCTTTTGCCATGGCACGCTTAAATGCGTCAGCAGAGCCGGCAATAACAGAGTCATCAACACAGAAGGCCAGACGAAAATACCCGGGTGCTCCAAATCCTCGTCCTGGAACCGCCAGGATTTTTTCTTCCTGGAGGATAGCGCAGAATTTCACATCATCTTCAATGGGGGCCTTGGGAAAGACATAAAAAGCACCTTTGGGTGGGGTGAAATTAAAACCGGCATCGCTTAAAAGTTTGCAAAAGGTTTCACGCCTGGAGGCATAGATTGAGTTATCAACACTGGCTTCCTGCAGTTCTGCCACGACTCGTTGCATGAGAGCTGGAGCATTCACAAAACCAAGGATACGGTTGGCAAGGGTCATGGCGTCAAGCAAAGCGCCCTTGTCTGTGATTTCCGGGTGAACAGCAAGATAACCAATTCGTTCACCAGGCAGAGAAAGATCTTTGGAGTAGGATGAGAGGACAATGGAGTTGTTGGTGGCTTGCAAAACGCTGCCCACAACATTGTCGTCAAAAACGATTTTACGATAAGGCTCATCAGCCAACAGGTAAATTGTTGTTTTAAACTCAGCACCTTTTTTGTCCAGCAGCGCTCCAAGTTCATTGAGAGATTCCTGGGAGTAGATCTGGCCAGTGGGATTGTTGGGAGAGTTAGTGATTACTGCTTTGGTTTTCTCTGTGATGGCGGCTTCAATGGCTGCTATGTCAAGATTAAATTCGGAATCTGTTTGTACTATTTTGCTGACTCCACCGTGATTATCCACATAAAAATTGTATTCAACAAAGTACGGTGCCAGGAGGATTACCTCTTCACCCGGATTGAGCAGAGATTTCATTACCACGTTCAGAGCTCCTGCAGCACCACAGGTCATGAGCATGTCACCATGAAAAACTTCAACTCCCTGTTCTTTAGACATTTTACCAGCCAGTGCTTCGCGTACCCATGGATAGCCGCCGTTTGGCATATAAGAATGCATACCGGGAGTTTCATTGTTCACAATTTCCTGAATAACTTTATTATACTCTGGTGGTGGCGGCACATCAGGGTTGCCGAGACTGAAATCAAAAACATTTTCAGCTCCATACTGAGCCTTCATTTTTGCCCCTTCTTCAAACATTTTGCGAATCCAGGATGATTTTTGAGCAAAGTTACGCATTTTTGTCGAGATAGTCATTATGTGTACTCCTATTATTTTTTCTTGAAAAAGTCGTATGCAGCGTTAATTTCTTTCATTTTTTCTTCAGCAACAGCTCGAAATTCTTCACCAAGATGCCGCACTTTATCCGGATGATATTTCATGCTGAGTTTACGGTAAGCCTTTTTGATGGTCTCCTTGTCAGCGCCCGGCTCTAACCCAAGTACTGCGTAAGCCTGGTTGGCTGCCCCTTGAGGGCTGGCTGTCTGTTGTTGATTTCCATACTTATATTTTGCTTCAATGGTGCGCTTGTCGTAATCCTTGATCTGTAAATAGTCGGCAATGTCGCGGGCCATTTTCAGCTCCGCATCAGAAACCCGGCTTTTGGTATACAGAATCTGATAGACCAGTTCCAGTAAGATCAGGCGCGGTTCATAAGCAAAGGTGTTGCGGAACTCTCCCAGCAGGGTCTCCATGGGTTGTGTGGAAGAAACAGCTTCTTTGATCAGATCCTTGACCCAGTACATTTTAGTTTGGTCATAACGCAGGTTATACTGGAAAAAGCGCTGAATGGTGGAGATTTCTTCTTTGCTGACAACGCCGTCAATTTTGGCAATGTTGATCAGGATCTGAACCAGCAGCCACACAAATCGATTATGGCTTTCTGTCTGGGAAGCTTCATAGGTAGAGACTTTTTGCCGAATCCAGTAACTGAATCCCCAGAAGAGACCCATGAAGATCAGAATGCCGACAAGGCCGACATAGATGAGCATACCGAGAAAATTGAAAAGGCCGGAGAAACCTCCGGTGAGCAGGCTGAAAAGAAGAAGAATGAGGATGCAGCCCCCGCATCCTGGTTGGTTATGTCGTTGGTATTGCATGGTCTTTTGGTTTGGTCTGAAATGCTATATTGTTATTGTTGATAGCTGTCTTCGCCAAATAATGCATCGATAAATTCATCCGGATCAAAATCACGAAGATCATCTATCTGCTCTCCAATCCCAATGAAGCGGATGGGGATTGCGAATTCGCGGCAGATATTTGCAATAATTCCACCTTTGGCAGTTCCGTCAAGTTTCGTCATGGCAAGGCCGGTAATGGTCACAGCATTATTAAATTCTTTTGTTTGGGAAACTGCATTCTGGCCGGTGGTGGCATCGAGCACCAGCAGAATCTCGTGGGGAGCATTTTCCAGTCTTTTCCCCATGACCCGTTTGATTTTTTTCAGCTCTTCCATGAGATTGACCTGGGTGTGAAGCCTGCCGGCCGTATCCACAATCACCACGTCATAGCCATCAGTAACAGCCTTATCCATGGCATCAAAGGCAACGGCTGAAGGATCCGCTCCTTCATGCTGGGAAACGACTTCAACTTCATTACGCTCGCCCCAGATTTTCAGCTGGGCAACGGCAGCGGCACGGAAGGTATCTGCTGCTACCAGCAGTACCGATTGACCTGATCGTTTGAATTTTTTGGTTATTTTACCTATTGTCGTGGTTTTGCCCACCCCGTTAACTCCAACAACCATGATAACAAAGGGACCGGAGTCAGGCATGACCAGTTCGGCAGGTTTGTCAGACGCCATAATATAGGAGCGCAGTTTTTCTTTGAGCACAATTTTTAACTGGGTTGGATCAGAAAGTGAATCACGCTTGACCCGTTTTCTGGCGTCATCAAGGATTTCCATGGTAGTGCTGACACCAAGATCTGCAGTGATCAGGATCTCTTCCAGTTCGTCAAAAAGATCCGCGTTGATTTCCTTTTTCCCGAGAAAGAGGGTGTCCATACGGTAGACTAAGGATTCTTTGGTTTTTGTCAGCCGTGTGGAGAGTCTTTGAAACATAGAGCCGATTCCGGATGGTTCGGGTTCTGTTTCTTTTACTACTGGCTCGGACTGTTCTTCCTGGATAATTTCCGGCTCTTCCAGTGGCTCTGGAGTGGATGAGGGCTCCTCAATATTAACATCTTCTTCCTGATTTGGCGTTTCAGTGGACTGGCTCTCGGGGGTAGGGACTTCTTCTTCAACCGTTGGACTTAGTTTTTGTTCTTCAGTTGGCGCAGCTGTTTCTTCTGTTTTTGAAAGTTTTTTCTTGAACCAACCTAACATATACGGAATTCCTTATTCTTAATGGGCTGAATTTGATGACATGAATTTCACTGCCTAAAAATTTTCCATATTACGGCCAGATCAACAAGAAAGCAATAAAAACAGACAGAGTCCATGAGTCTGTTTTTTATAAATGGATAACTGCGGTGTAAAACAGGAGTAAAAATATTTGCTTTTCCGGCGAACAGCATTACTGTATGCCATGGTTATGATCCTGTTTAAGGAAATCATTGCTTTTCCCAGGCTGATTGGGCCTGCGTGTAAATAAATTAATCAGTTATTATTATTTATATATTTTATATTTTGTAACAGGAGGATGTTATGTCTAGTTCATGTGAATCAAGTGGTACCTGCTCAAGCGCAAGCAGTTCTTGTGGTACCCAGGAGTCTCAACAAGCTCAAATGGCACAGCAGGATAATGCCATTACCCGATCTCTCGGGAAAATTAAAAATAAAATTCTGGTGATGAGTGGAAAGGGCGGAGTAGGGAAATCTACAGTTTCTGTCAATCTCGCTCTTGCCCTTGCCGCAAAAGGCCACAAAGTTGGTCTTATGGATGTTGATCTGCACGGGCCTGATGTAATCCGTATGCTGAATTTGAAAGGAAACCTTGAGGCACCTGCAAATCCTAATGATCTCGTTGCCCCCCTGCAATACAATGATAATCTGAAAGTGGTTTCGCTCGAATACATGATGAAAGATCGGGACGAGGCAATTATCTGGCGTGGTCCTCTGAAAATTCAGGCCATTCGTCAGTTTGTTGCTGATATGGATTGGGGTGAACTTGATTATTTGATCGTTGATGCTCCTCCAGGCACCGGTGATGAGCCACTGTCTATTGCTCAGACCATACCTCTTGTTAAGGCTATTGTTGTTACCACTCCCCAGAAAGTTGCCCTTGCTGATGTGCGTAAGTCTTTGAACTTCTGTAAAACTGTGGAAATGGAAGTTGTGGGTATTGTGGAGAATATGTCCGGTTTTGTTTGTCCCGAATGTAATGCAACAGTGGATATTTTTAAAACCGGTGGTGGCGAAGAGCTAGCCCGCGAATTTGACCTGCCTTTCCTGGGCGCAGTGCCTATGGATCCAAAGGTTGTGATTGCCGGTGATGATGGCGTGCCGTATCTTTCTTCAGATGCCAAAAGTCCTGCAACAGAGGCATTTGCCAAGGTTGTTGATTCAGTTGAGTTGCGCTTGCCGCCAGTGGCAGCACCCGCTGTACTGAACATGGCATCTGTTGGTTCCAGTTCAGATTGTGGTTGTGATGGTTCCTGTAATCCAGACTCCTGCGACTGTTGATCCTGTAGCCATCCGAGCATTCCAGGTACTGACACGTTATACCGTTTCTGCGGTGTAACGTGTCTGGAAGTGCTTTTTTTGCGTTGCAAGTCATGATGTTCTTTTCCTTTAGCCTCCAACCCATAACCGTATACTTTTTCTGATTCCATGTTTATCAAACAAATTACCGTTGGATCCATGGGAGTTTGCTGCTATATTGTCGGCTGCTCCAAAACCTCCCGCTGTGCAGTAATTGATCCTGGTGGGGATGAAGACACGATTTTAAAAAAAGTAAAAGATTCCGGTCTCACCATTGATGCCATCATTGCAACTCATGGTCACCCCGATCATGTTTGCGGTAATAGAATAATTAAAGAGGCCAGTGGTGCAGAAATTATCATGCACGAAGCAGATGCGGAATTCTTTGCCCAGGCGGAAGTTCAGGATTATTTTTCCATGCTTGGTCTTGAGGCTTCACCGCCGGTAGACCGAACCGTGAAACATGGCGATGTGATAACTATTGGAGAAGAGCAACTGCAGGTGATCCATACTCCAGGACACACTCCCGGTGGTATCTGTCTTTACTGTGCCCCTGATCTTATAACCGGGGATTCTCTCTTTGTCGGTGGTATCGGTAGAACAGATTTCCCTGGCGGTTCCCACGATGAATTGATCACTGCCATTAAGGAAAGACTTCTGGTGTTGCCTCCTGAAACGGTTGTCTGGCCAGGCCATGGATATGGTGGAAGTCGTTCTACCATTGAAGAAGAGGCTCGTTCTAATCCTTACCTATACTGATACTCCCTGTAACTACTCTTTATGCGTGAAATTGTCCTAGGAACTGCCGGCCATGTTGACCATGGGAAGACCAGCTTTATTCGGGCTCTTACCGGTATTGAAACCGACCGTCTGAAAGAAGAAAAGAAGCGTGGCATAACCATTGAACTGGGTTTTGCCTATCTGGATCTTCCCTGCGGCCATCGATTGGGTATTGTTGATGTGCCGGGGCATGAGAAATTTGTCAAGAATATGGTGGCTGGTGTCACTGGAATGGATCTTGTCGCATTTATCATTGCAGCTGATGAAGGGATCATGCCTCAGACCGTGGAGCATTTTGAAATCTGTCGTTTGCTTGGTGTAAAGCAGGGGATCATCATCATCACCAAGAAGGACATGGTTGATGAAGAGTGGCTTGAGATGGTCACTGAAGAAGTTCGTGAATATTGCGAGGGCAGTTTTCTTGAAGAGGCGCCCCTTGTTCATGTCTCTTCCATCAGTGGTGATGGAATGGATGAGGTCCGCAATCTCCTTGATTCATTCGTGTCCGCTCAACAGTTCCAGGATGTGTATGGGCCTTTCCGCCTTCCTGTGGATCGTATTTTTGCCATGAAGGGTTTCGGCTCTGTTATTACCGGTACTTCAATGTCCGGACGGGTTGGAATCGGCGATGAACTCTGCTTTTATCCCACTGACATGGTTGCCAAGGTGCGTGGAATCCAGGTACATTCCAGCGATGTGGAGACAGTGGAGGCAGGGCATAGAACTGCTATAAACCTCCAGGGAGTGGACACTGCAGCTGTTTCCCGTGGGATGGTTGCCGCAACTCCAGGCTGTCTCTTGCCCGGATATATGCTGGACTGTGATTTCCTCTATCTTGCAACCAATACAAAAGCCTTAAAACACAGGGCCCGGGTTCGGGTTCATCTTGGTACTGCTGAGATCATGGGCAGAATTTCTCTGCTTGATCGTGATCTATTGCAACCTGGTGAAACAGCAGGTGTGCAACTTCTTCTTGAAGAGGCGGTTGCTGTCTGGCCGGGTGATCGTTATGTCATTCGTTCGTATTCTCCTGTAGCCACCATTGGTGGCGGGGCAATACTTGGCAATATGCCACCCCGCAAACGTAAACGGATGACGGAATATGATCGTCTGGAAAATGAAAAGACCTTCCAGGTACTCTTTGATGACAATATAGAAGAAAAAATCCTTTTGTTTTTGCGGGAACGGGGCACTGTTGGACTCACTTTTGATGAGCTGGCAGTACGTCTGGGAAAATTTGGCAAGCAGCTGAAAAAAATCATTACAGCACCACTTTCATCCAGAAAGATTGTTGTGGTGGATTCTACAACCCAGCGCTATTTGAATAAGAGTGTAAGCGATGAGGTTGAACAGTCTTTACTTGCAGACCTGGAGAATTTTCACAAGAAAAATCCATTGCAGGTTGGCCTGTCAAAGGAAGAACTTCGTTCTGGTTTAGGCAGGAATGTGGATCAGAAAGTTTTTCATTTCTGCCTTTCGGAATTACAAAAGAAAGAGCTGGTTGTCCAGGAAGATTCTGCGGTGAGACTGTCCTCCCACCAAGTTGCCCTTCAGGCAGACGAGAAAAAACTGCAGAAAGATCTTGAAGACTGGTATCGGAAAAAAGGATTGCGTACCCCGACCATGCGGGAGAGCATGGAGGAGTTCAGCGACTATCCTGATTCTCTGGTAAAAGAAGTTTTTGCCCTTTTGTTAAGAGAAAAAAAATTAGTGAAGGTGAGCGAGAGCCTCTATTACGACGCAGAAGCTATTGCTGGATTACAGGATAAAATAACAGCTTTTATTGAAAAAGAGGGTGATATCGATGCCCCAAGATTTAAGAATCTGACCGGACTCACCCGAAAATTCTCCATCCCGCTTCTTGAATATTTTGACCGTGTTAAACTCACTATTCGAGTTGGTGATATTCGTATCTTAAGGAAACAGAGATAGGCCTGTTTGGCCCTCCAAAAGAACTTAACGGCCTACGGGCGATTTTTTTGACAGGATAAACAGGATTTACAAAATTTTTTTATCCTGATAATCATGTCAATCCTGTCAAAATAGGAAATTTCTAAAATTTAAATCTATTGCAGTAGATCGTGTAATACGATTTTAAAATGCTCAAGATCCACCGGCAGAATATCTATTTCCACCTGGGTTAGATCATAAAATTCCATAATTAGCTCATCGTTCAGCGGTTCCACTTTAGTATCCAGAATGAGAATTTTGTCATACCAGCCAAGACTTAAGCGGGCATCTGTAACTGACCAGTGTCCGTCTTGAATGGATTGATTGATCATCCTGATCCAGGCAGGAGTCATGAGTGATGTACGATTTTTCTGAAGTTTTTCCGCAAGCTCATTGCCAATGAGCATGTCAATACAGTTTTGGGCTTCCGGTATTTTTCCACTACAGTCCTTCACCACCTCTTTGATATCCTTATTGCTTTTGCAGTGTCTGCCAACAAGGAAGCGGATTTTTTTACAGGTGGTTGAGGTATTCTTTATGCCTTCCTGCAACTGCTCGTCCATTTTCAGAGGATCATTATGGATGGTGTAGTGCATGTAATTGATTTTAGGAGCGAGGTTTAATTCTTTCAGTACATATTCCAGTTCGTTACGAAAAATCGGGCAGGCAATAATGCAGGTATCTCTGTTTTTCATGCGAGTTGCTCTCGCCATACGGCAAGTGCTGCCAAAGATATTTCTTTTCGTTTCTCTCCCCGTAATTTTTTGGGTACTTTCTTTTCCCAGGCAGGAAAAAGCCCGAAATTCACATTCGAAGGCTGGAAGTTTTCTGGGTCTGATTCGGTAAGATGATTGATGAGTGCGCCTAATGCGGTTTCCGGTGGCGGCTGAATAGCGGGTTTGCCAATGAGTTTGCGAGCTGCGTTTAATCCGGCAAGCAGTCCCATGGCAGTTGATTCCACATAGCCTTCCACTCCTGATAACTGTCCGGCCAGATAGATGTTCGGAGCATCTTTTAACTGCAGGCTGGTCTGCAGCAAAGCAGGCGCACAGACAAAGGTGTTACGATGTATTGACCCGAGCCGGATAAAATCAACGTTCTCCATTCCAGGGATCATCCTGAAAATTCGTTTCTGTTCCGGGTAGGTGAGTTTTGTTTGAAATCCAACCAGATTATAGAGAGTTCCTTCCCTGTTTTCCATGCGTAGCTGTACTGCTGCATAAGGATCCAGGCCGGTGCGTGGGTTTCTAAGGCCAACCGGTTTCATTGGTCCGTAGCGGAGCGTGTCTTCGCCTCGGGCTCGCATCACTTCAATGGGCAGGCAGCCTTCAAAGTATTTTGCCTCTTCAAATTCTTTTAGTGGTACTGTGTCGGCATTACCCAAAGCATCGATGAATGCAAGATACTGATCTTTATCCATGGGACAGTTCAGGTAATCCCCCGGGCCATCCTGCCATCGTGATTTGGAATAAATGATATCCATATCAAGTGATTCGAAAGAGATAATGGGGGCAATGGCGTCATAAAATGCAAGACGTTCCCTTCCTGTGATTTCAGCTAACGAGTCGGCCATTGCTTCTGATGTGAGCGGGCCGGTGGCAAGGATTGTTAGCGTTTCCGAGCTTGCATCCAGCTCTGTCTGCTCCTCGTGGATGATTTCTATGAGGGGGTGTTGTTCAATCACTTCTGTGATTTTGGCTGCAAATTCTTCCCGGTTAACCGCTAATGCCTGGCCGGCAGGGACTGCGGTCTCATCGGCCACCTTAATGAGCAGGGAACCGAGCTGTCGCATTTCCTCTTTTAACAGGCCAACAGCCGAAGTGACGGCATTGGAGCGAAGTGAGTTGCTGCAGACCAGTTCAGCCAGTGATGACGAATGGTGTGCTGGGCTGAATTTGTGTGGCTTCATCTCATAAAGATGCACTTTGCAGCCAAGTTGTGCAGCCTGCCATGCAGCTTCGCATCCTGCGAGACCGCCACCGATTATTTTTATATGTTCTGTTGTCATGAGTATATGGTTGTTAATGTTTTTCAATAATTACTGGAAGTTTACGTCGTCCCCATTGCAGTGCATCTGCATGGGAGTCAAAGTAGAGATCAATTCTATCCGGCCCTTTAATGGCACTACCGCGATCTTCAACAATTCCCCATCCATAGCCGGGAATATACATTCTGGTGCCGAATGGATAATATTTGGTATCTGCGGCAATGGTTCCGTCTTCCGGGAGAAAATACCAAGGGAAAAGAACCAGACGCGTCGGGATCATCCATGGCCTTTGCAGGGAGTCCATTGAGAAAAAGCCTTCTTCCGGTTCTTCGGGGTAAGCGCCATTTGCCGTTTGTCCGGTATAGTCCCGTCCTGTCCCTTTGCCTGCACTCACATAGCGGTTCCAGAAATCGAGCTTCATATACGTCCAGCTGCCCCGTTCCCAGGAGCAGCATTTGGAACAGCCGCAATAAGCCGTGGTTTCCATGGTACGGCTGACAGGCTTTTTACTGCAGCTACTGAAAAAAAAACAGAGGAGAATACTGAAAAGCAGCAGTCCGGATGGTATTTGCTTTTTTCGCATCAGGAACGATGAAACCATTTTTTGATTTCGCCGGCTGAAAACTGTTTCAGCACCGGTCTGCCATGCGGGCAGTGGGAGAAAAGATCAGCCTTTGCCATATTGTGCAGCAGTGCTTCTATTTCTTCTGTTGGCAGGGAATCTCCTGCTTTCACAGCGGCTTTGCATGCTATGGATGCCAGGATATCTTCAAGAAGAGATCCTTTTCGTTTTCCACTTCCAGAGCTGCCAAATTGTTCCAGAATATCGAGGAACAGTTCAGCCGGAGCAAGATGGTTGCCAAGTGCCGGTACTGCAGAAATAACATAGGAACTTCCCCCGAATTCCCGTACAGTAAACCCCATTTTATCGATTTCATCACTGTACTGTTCTACTTTTTGGATGTCAGCAATGGAGAGTTCAACGGTTTCCGGGAAGAGCAGGGTCTGGCGGGCGATTGAACCCTGAAGAAACTGCTGTTTCAGTTTTTCAAAGAGCAAGCGTTCATGGGCAGCATGCTGATCAATGACAACCAGGCCGTCGCTGGACTGGCAAAAGATATAGAGGTTGTCATACTGGCCAATGACTTTCAGGCCATGGCCTTGTCTTCTCTGTTCAGCAAAAACAGTTTGAGGTATGGGCGTCTCAGGTTCTTGTCTCTGTTGTGATGGGGGAGGAACCGGCTCTGAAGTTGCTGGTTGTGCTATCGGTTGACTGCTTGTTGAGGAAGTATGAGCCTTTTTTTCCAGCGTCGGGAAGACCTTTTGCGGCTGTATCGAGGGGGCAGATGAATATGGCTTCCTGTATGGTTCACTCTCAGTGCTTTTAGTAGAAGGAGATGTGAAAAAAGAATTTTTTAATGTTTGCTGATAGCCTCGTATCCCTTGTTGAATAGCCTGCACAATGAGTTGATGAATATCGCGACTGCGCCTGAAACGTACTTCCTGCTTGGTGGGGTGTACATTTACATCAACTTCAGCAGGATCAAGATGCAGGTGAATGAGGCCTGCAGGGTTGTGGCCCTTCATTAAAAATCCCCGTAGTCCTTCGGCCACTCCGTGGGTCAGCATTCTGTCTTTAACAGACCTGCCATTGACCAGAATTTTGATGCGGGCAGATCCTTTGATCGGTTGGTCGGGTGGTACTAGGTAACCAGACACCCGGGGCAGAGAACTGCTTGGCTCGGAATATTTAATCTGAATAAATGATCCAGAATAATGAAGGATAGCAGCAAGACGCTGTGCCAGATTTTGATTGGAGTCCAGATTCAGGGTCTGTCTGCCATCAATACGCAGGATAAAGCTAACCTCAGGGGCAGCCAATCCATAATTTTTTACAACTTCATCAATATGTCCAAGCTCGGTACGTTTCGTGCGTAGAAATTTTCTGCGGGCAGGGGTGTTGCCGAAAAGATTGTGGATTTCAATGATCGTTCCCCGGGTGCATCCTGTTTCGTGAACTTTATGGAGCTTTCCATAGTTAAGGGTCGCAGTGGTGCCAAGCTCTGCTGACTGGTGGCGCGAGGTGATCGTCATCCTTGAAACAGATGAAATGGAAGGAATTGCCTCGCCCCGAAAACCCAACGAACTGATGGCCTCCAGATCCTGATCAGCAGTAATTTTGGAGGTTCCGTGTCGCTCCAGGCAGAGGAGGACATCATCTTCATCCATCCCTTCGCCGTTATCAATGACCCGGATCAGTCTTGTTCCACCACCTTCAATTTCGATTTCGATTCTGGTGGCTCCGGCATCAAGACTGTTTTCAATAAGTTCTTTGACAACAGAAGCGGGACGTTCCACCACTTCACCTGCTGCAATGCGGTTGGCAAGCTGTTCCGGGAGTACGCGAATCTTGGACATGAGATGGCTTTTTGCAGATGTTAAAAAAATCCAGTTTACCCAAGTCAGGGCTTTATGGTAGGTTGATTATTATAATTAATCGTAACTATTCAGGTGATACTAACCGCTGTCCTGTAACTGTTTAGGAGTGCCCCATATCTGTGCAGGCAGGCTGGAGAACTATAGTAGTTCCTATGTGAGCCAGCCTGACCGTGCAGAGATGGGGTGCACCTGAATAGTTATTAATCAATATACCAGTTTTTTAACGTTTACCTTAGTTTT
>JAOZQU010000199.1 GCA_029932055.1 Desulfocapsa sp. | reverse complement strand
CACTGCTATACTTACTGACGAGTGGAAGCGCCGTGGAATAAAAGAGCAACCTGAACATGCTATTTTAACGGCAGAAATATCAAAAGCTGCTTTTGGTCTGACTCCGTCCGAATATAAAGAATTAAAAGGACTGCAACGGGAAAATTTGCGGGATCATATGACTGATGTGGAGCTTATCTTTTCCATGCTTGGCGAAGCTGCCACCACTGAGATTGCCAGAAAACAGGATGCTCAAGGTTTTCTTGAAAATAAGGTGGCAGCTCATAAGGGTGGGAAGATAGCTGGGGATGCCAGGGAGAAACTGGAGATTGAAACGGAAAGTAAGGTTGTTAATTCTGAAAATTATTTAACAGAACCTGAAGGGCGTAAGCGGTTGAATAAGAATAATGAAAAGCGAGAAATTGAATGAGTTTTGAACAAGGAGAATTAATTCTTTACCAGTCTGATGATGGTCAGAATGTTGTTGATGTACGACTTAAAGATGAAACGATTTGGTTGTCACAGGCACAGATGCAGCAATTGTTTGGGCGTGAGCGATCTGTGATTACAAAGCATGTTAACAATGTCTTTAAAGAAGGGGAATTAGATAAAGATCGAGTATGTGCAAAATTTGCACATACTGCTGCTGATGGTAAGGAATATAAAGTTGATCATTATAATCTCGATGTCATTATTTCTGTTGGCTATCGTGTTAAATCGCAGCAGGGCACAAGATTTCGGATCTGGGCAACTTCAATTTTAAAAGATCATCTTGTACAGGGATATACTCTCAATCAAAAGCGATTGGCTGAGAAAGGACTTGGTGAAGTCAAGCAGGTGCTGAAATTGCTGGCCAATACTTTGGCAAGCCATAATCTGGTAAGTGATGAAGGACGAGCAGTGCTTTCTATTGTTAACGGGTATGCCAGAACCTGGCAGCTTCTCTGGAAGTATGATGAGGATTCCCTGGCTATTCCTAAAAGTGATGGAAAAATAGCCCAAGTTTTAGAGCTTTCCCAAACGCGCCAAGCCATCAGTTCTTTGAAACAGGAATTGTCAATCAAAGATGAAGCAACAGACATCTTTGGTCAGGAGCGAGGAGACGGTATAGCCGGTATTGTGGGTGCCATCCAGCAGACCTTTGGAGGCCAGGATCTTTATCCGAGTGTGGAGGAAAAGGCTGCCAATTTACTTTACTTTGTTATTAAAGATCATCCCTTTGTGGATGGAAATAAGCGTATCGGTTCGTTTCTTTTCCTGCTGTTTTTAGGACTAAATTGTGAAGTGTTGAATTTTGATGACAGGGCTTTGGTGGCTTTAACTCTGCTCATAGCATCAAGTGATCCGGCGCAAAAAGATTTACTTGTCCGGCTTGTCGTAAATTTGCTTGCAGACGATAAGGGGCGCTGATGGATCAAGTTTTAATGTTCCCCACAGGCGTGGGATGAACCGTGCATAAATAACGAGGGGGATCTGAGAGGCATCAAGATAAATGATGGAATAAATTCTTGAAATGTGCAAGATGCCAGCACTCCATCTTCGTCCGATTCGCCTTCCTCACACATTATGGCGCAGAGCGCCAATGGCTTGCTTATACCGCAGAGTGATGTAAGCAAGCCATTGCAATATTGCATGGTACTTGCCGTAAATGGATACCCCATTGAGGAAATATTTAAAAATTAGTGGAGATGAAAATGACACGTGAATTCAGTGGCCTTGCAGATCGTATTGTATGGAAAACTGCAGGTGAGGAGCTTCCGGTTCCCTGGCCGGAGGAGTTGTGTGTTGGTTCTTTTGTCTATCAAAAAGATTATCGAATGAATGCTTTTCCCAAAACACCTGGTGGGGACATATGGCACGACATTCCAGATGAGAAGTATTTCTTATGGTTGGCAGATTATTTACTAAACAATAGACCAGAGCTTTTACCGGAACAGGAAAAAATTTTTTGCAGCCGAGCTAATGATGATGCCAAAATATCGTGCTTCTGGATCGGAGACTTAGCTGGCTGGTATGAAAATGAAGCACAATCTCGTCCTAATTACGGCTATCCATCTGATTTCTCAGAAACAGGAGATTTTTCATCTGTGAAATTACGTGATGGGGGGTTCAGCTATGAGGAATATGTAGACAGCTGGAAGGATACTTTGGAGCCAGGAGAGTCTTTACTGACCAGAGAAGAGTTAATTCTGGATGAGTATGGATGGTACCTTGCTATTGAAGAAGAAAAATATGCATTCCAAAAATATTGGCCAGATTTTTATAAGGCGGAATCATACAGCATGCGAGCCGGGAGTGCAGGTTTGTTATGCGAACCACCTGATGCCGGATGGCGTGTTTATCTTGCACTTGCTTTGCAGGTATTAGATTCCAAAGAAAAAAGGATCAAAGGCTTAAAAGAGTTCTATCATGCCTGGCATGAAATGATGGGGAAATGAAAAGAGAAGAAGGATTAAGGGAGATTTTAACTTTCATAAGCAAAATAAGCTGCCGCCATGAATTTCGAAAAAAACTGGACGGTGCTCACTCTGTGAGCACCCAAGTGTGTTACGGTGCTAAGTATGAAACAACAAATTCAACAACAAATCAAAACAATAGAGAATGAATACACCGTAAAAATTCTCTACGCATGTGAATCGGGCAGCAGGGCATGGGGTTTTGCCTCCAAAGACAGTGACTGGGATATCCGTTTTCTGTATCTGCATCCGCCTACCTGGTATCTCTCCGTTGATCTGGAATTAAAAAGGGACGTAATTGAACTTCCCATAGAAAATGATCTTGATTTCAGTGGCTGGGATCTGCGTAAGGCTCTGAAGCTGTTTTATAAAAGTAATCCTCCGCTCATCGAGTGGTTGTACTCACCGATTATATATAGAGACCAGGCTGGCCTCGCTGATCGTATGCGCTCCATGCTCCCTCAGTTTTACTCACCACGATCCTGTTTTTATCATTACCTGCACATGGCAAAACGGAACTACCGGGAATTTTTGAAAGGAGACACGGTATGGCTAAAAAAATATTTGTATGTTCTGCGGCCTGTTCTGGCTTTGCGATGGATGGAACAGTCAACAGAACCAGTTCCTGTCCGTTTTGATGATCTTCTTGATACCATCCTGTCAAACGGATCAACCCGACAGGCTATTGATCAGCTGCTGGTTATGAAAAAACAGGGGATGGAGGCAAAGCTTGGCCCGGCTATCCCAGCGATAAATGCATTTTTGGATGCGGAACTTTTGCGGCTTGAATCAAAGGTTGGAGAGCAGGGTGAAATTCATACGTCTATGGCTCCACTGAATGATTTGTTTCAGAAAATGCTAGGAGATACTTTTGGTGGGTATAATTCGATTATAAATATTCTATAAATAGAAGTAGATATTGATTGTTTGTTGTGAAAATCTTTAACTGTCCTGTCACTACGAAGGTGGGTTGAAACTATTTTTTGAATATTTACAAGATCATACTGTGCCTCTTCTTGGTAGGAAGAGGCCAACTGTGTCATCTTTTTGATTATATGAAAAAACAATATTATGCTCACACTCTTGAAGGAAAGGCTCCTGAGAAGTGGCAATTATTGGAAGATCACCTGAAGAATGTATCTGACATAGCGACAGGATTTGCCAGACCATTTGGTGGGGACAAATGGGCCTATCTTGCAGGTTTGTGGCACGACCTTGGGAAGTATTCAGATGCGTTTCAGCAAAAGCTTTACGTTGAAAACGGAATTGAGAGTCATTTGGAGACTAATTCTGGAAAAGTTGTCCATTCTGAGGCTGGTGGGCATTTGACAATATTGAACAAATGGAAAGGGGCAGATCGTATTATTTCGTGGCTCATTATGGGGCATCATACAGGTTTAACTGATTTTGAATCAGACCTTATAGGGGCAAAGGCTCTTGAGCCAAAGATGCGTGACCCTGAACAATCTGAAAAAATAATAAAGAATGCTGCAGAAAGTATAATCAATCAAATTATGCCCCGGCAAACGATACCACATGGTGCTGATCCGTCCTTTTTTATCCGAATGTTGTTTTCTTGTCTTGTCGATGCCGATTTTTTGGATACTGAAGCTTTTATGGATAAGAATCGTAAAAGTAACAGAAATTATGACTATCCCTCGCTTTCATCCCTGTTAACCGCCTTTGATAAGCATATGGATGAATTATGCAAAGGAGCAAAAGCAACATCTGTTAATAGGATTAGAGCGGAGGTTCTAGAGCAGTGCAGGAAAAAGGCAGAAGGTAAGCCGGCAGTATTTTCTTTGACAGTACCTACAGGTGGCGGAAAGACATTGGCATCCCTTGCCTTTGCTCTTCGCCATGCAGTGAAGCATAACAAGCATCGTATTATTTATGTGATTCCCTACACGAGCATTATTGAACAGACAGCTGAGGTCTTTCGGGGGATTTCAGGCTTTGAGAATGCTGTCATTGAGCATCACAGTAATTTGGCGGAAACAGACGAGAACAAAGAAACAGTCAGAAATCGATTGGCTTCTGAGAATTGGGATGCACCTTTGATTGTCACAACATCTGTTCAGTTTTTCGAATCACTCTACGCCTGCCGGACAAGCCGTTGTCGTAAGCTTCATAACATCGTCAATAGTGTAGTTATTTTTGATGAGGCTCAGTGTCTTCCACCGGAATATTTACGGCCAGTAGTTTTTGCGATAAGAGAATTGTTTCGTCATTATAAAGTCACTCCATTGCTGTGTACTGCAACGCAGCCGGTTCTCACCAGGACAGATGAATTCGATTTTAAGTTCAAGGAAGGTTTCGATTCTGTGACCGAAATTATAGACAATACGGAAGAATTGGCCGGGAAGTTAAAACGAGTCGAACTGGCTTTAAACGGTGGCAGCCTGGCACCTGTTACTCTATCTGAACTGGCGGAAACTATTCAAGCTGAAGGACAGTCTGTACTTTGTATTGTTAATCGTAAGGAAGACGCCCGCACCCTGGCGTATCTTTTACCAAAGAATCAAACGCTTCATCTTTCGACAAATATGTGTGCGGAGCATCGTTCATACATCCTGAAGAGTATAAAGAAGCGATTAGGATACGGGAATGATATTATTTATGTGATCAGCACTTCACTTGTGGAGGCTGGTGTGGATATAGATTTTCCAGTTGTTTATCGTGCTTTGGCAGGGCTTGATTCTATAGCCCAGGCTGCCGGGCGTTGTAATCGGGAAGGTCGTCTGTCAGGATTAGGAAAGACAATTATCTTTGTCCCTGAAAAGCAACCGGGATATGTGGCACAGCCAGCAAGCATTACCAGAGAATTACTTGTTGGCGGAGACCTGTCCGACCTGCTGTCTCCTGAAAACTATGAAAAGTATTTCAGGCAACGTTTTTGGCAACTTGGTCAGGATGCTTTGGATAAAAAGCAGATTATGCAATTGCTGTCAGGCCATATGAATTATTATTATCGTTCAGCTGCACAGCAGTTTAGACTTATCGAGGATGACTGGCAGGAAACCGTTATCGTACCATATGGAAAGGCTCTTGAGTTATTAGCTCAGCTCATTGACGAAGAATGGCATCAGTGTCAGATTTTGCGCAAACTTGGCAGATTCTCGGTAAGCATTCCTAAGTATTTATTTCAGGCATTGGTATCCAGAGATTATTTGCGAGAAACCGGATACTCGGAACTCTATATGTTGGATTATACGCTATATGATGAGCAGTATGGCTTTGTAACGCCAGATGATTCTATAGGGATTGATCCAGAGAAATTTATTGTATGAACAAGGAGGGTGCGTATGAAGAGTAATCCATTCCGGTTGAAGGTTAGTGGTAAGAACGCATGTTTCACCAGACCGGAAATGAAGGTGGAACGAGTTAGTTATGATGTGATAACGCCATCTGCTGCAAGGGGTATTCTGGAGGCAATCCTTTGGAAACCAGCCATCCGTTGGGAGATCTTACAGATTGATGTATTAAATCCTGTAAAATGGGAGTCGGTGCGACGTAATGAGGTCGGAGCTGTAGTTTCAGCAAGAAACGCTAAAATCGCCATGAGGGAAGGTAAGGGAAATATAGGGATTTATGTTGATGAAGGAAAAAACAGACAACAGCGTGCGACTCTTTTTTTACGTGATGTTGCATACGTTATTCATGCACGATTTGAGCTGACTAAAAAAAAGGGATCAGAGGATAGTGTTACCAAATTTGAGCAAATGTTTCTTCGTCGTGCCTCTCGTGGACAATGTTTTCACCGGCCTTATTTCGGGTGTCGCGAATTTCCAGTTGATTTTGAGTTGATTCCGCAGAAAGCAGAACTGCTTCCAACTTTCCATGAATCGCGAGATCTTGGCTGGATGTTGTTTGATATGGATTATTCCTGTGAGCCACCCATGCCACAATTTTTTCATGCAGAAATGGAGAATGGAATTATTGATCTCAGAAATGTTGAGGTGCGGTCATGATTCTACAGGCATTAGCTCATTATTATGAACGGATGCTGGCTGACCCTGATATAGATGTGGCTCCACCGGGATTTGAAAAGAAGTCTATTCCTTTTCTCATTGTTATTGATTCCGATGGCTGTTTTGTGAATATTCGTGATACACGGACTGGCAATGGAATGAAGAAAAGTGGTCGTGAATTCATGGTGCCGCAGGGAGTAAAGAAAACATCTGGAATAAAGACAAATCTTTTTTGGGATAATCCCCAGTATGTGTTAGGGGC
>JAOZQU010000198.1 GCA_029932055.1 Desulfocapsa sp. | reverse complement strand
AGTGAATTTATGGTGCCGCAGGGAGTAAAGAAAGCATCAGGAATTAAAGCAAACCTTTTGTGGGATAATCCCCAATATGTATTAGGAGCTCCCAAAATTGGTTGTCAGGCAGAGAAAGACTTAAAAAGAGCAGAAAAATCTCAGGCTGCTTTTGTAGAAAGGATAGACAATATATTTGGCAAGCATATTGATAATGCTGGACTACAGGCAGTAAACCGTTTTTTCGAAGAAAGCAACATGTCGTTAGTTTTTGAACATGAGTTATGGCCTGAAATTTGGCAAAGCAATGCCAATCTGACTTTTTTGTTGGAAGGAGAGAGTAGACTGATTGTTCAGGACGGCGACCTTGTAAGGCAAATAGTCAATTATTTACAGCCAACAGGGAACACACAGGTTTGCGCTGTTACAGGTATTGAAGATACTCCGGCAATATTGCACACTGCTATTAAAGGAGTATGGGGAGCACAAACTGCAGGTGCAAATATTGTTTCTTTTAATAAAGAATCATTTTGCTCTTTTAATAAATGGAAAAAACAGGGGCTGAATGCCCCCATTGGCAGGAAATGCGAATTTTCTTATACAACTGCATTAAACACAATGCTGGCAAAAGAATCCCGACAGCGTATGCAGGTAGGAGATGCCAGTACTGTTTTCTGGGCGCAGGAAAAACATCCCTTCGAAGAAGATTTTGCCTGTTTTCTGGCTGAGCCTCCTAAAGGCGAGGAAGCTGATTATGGTAAAATCCGTTCACTTCTAAATGCAGTAAAAAGCGGAGTGCGACCATCGGAAGATGAGATAGAATTTTATGTTCTTGGTCTTTCCCCCAATGCTGCCAGAATATCTATCCGTTTCTGGTACGAGGGTAGTATCAGGGATATGAAGGAAAAAATTGTTCAACATTTTGAAGATATTGAAATTGTACGAGCTTCCTATGATAAGGAGTTTTTTTCACTGTTTCAATTGTTGGTTTCTGTGGCAACAGAGGGAAAAGCAGATAAAATTCCTCCAAATCAGGGAGGCGATGTAGCCAGAGCGGTTATGGTGGGTACCGGGTATCCACGTACTCTTTTTGCTGGTGCTATACGTCGTTGTAAGGCTGAACGAAAAGTAACCCGTGTCCGTGCTGCCATAATTAAAGGTTTTTTGGTTCGGGATGCAAGGCTTCGAGGAATAACAACTAAGGAGGTTCAAATGGCTTTGGACACAACTAATGAAAGTCCTGGATATGTGCTTGGAAGATTGTTTGCTGTACTGGAAAGGATTCAGGAAGAGGCACATAAACCTGCCAAGATAGGAAAAACAATTCGTGACACCTATTTTAGTGCTGCAACCAGTAATCCTCTTGTAACTTTTAAAAGACTTCAGGATTTGGCAATTCATCATCTGGCTAAGATACGTAAAAGTGGGAGAAACACAGTCTGGCTTGATAAGCTGATGCAGGAGGTAATCGGTAAGATTCCGGCCAGTGGTATCCAGGGCACCCTTTCTTTAGAAGACCAGGGCCGTTTTGCAATTGGCTATTATCATCAACGTCAGGATTTTTTCAAAACAAATAAAGATGAAGCAAAAGGAGAATAACGATGAGTGATGCAATTAAAAACCGCTACGAGTTTGTGCTGCTGTTTGACGTGAAAGATGGAAATCCCAATGGTGATCCAGATGCTGGAAATCTGCCGAGAATTGATCCTGAAACAGGCCATGGGTTAGTCACTGATGTTTGTTTGAAACGGAAGGTGAGAAATTATATTGGTCTCGCTAAGGGAGAGCAGCCACCTTATGAAATATATGTAAAAGAAAAAGCTGTGCTGAATCGGCAGCATGAAAGGGCATATCAGGAATTTGAGCTCAAGCCGCAAAGTAAGAAGCTTCCCAAAAAAGAAGAAGATGCCAGAAAGATTACCGGTTGGATGTGCAAAAACTTTTTTGACGTTCGCACATTTGGAGCAGTGATGTCCACGGAAATAAATGCGGGTCAGGTGCGTGGACCGGTCCAGTTTGCCTTTGGCAGAAGTGTTGATCGGATATTTACTGGTGAACACACTATTACCCGGATGGCTGTTACAAATGAAAAAGATTTGGAGAAAGAAAGAACCATGGGAAGAAAATTTACTGTGCCTTATGGTCTTTACCGGGTTCATGGTTTTATCTCAGCTCCTCTTGCACAGCAGACAGGATTCTCTGAAGAAGATCTGGACCTTTTTTGGACATCACTCATAAATATGTTTGACCATGATCGTTCTGCCGCCCGTGGTGAGATGGCTACACAAAAGCTGTTTGTTTTTAAACATGATAGTGAGTTAGGTAATGCGCCAGCGAATAAACTGTTTGATCTTATAAACGTAAAACGTATTGATAATTCACAACCGACTAGAAAGTTTACAGATTATGAGGTGTCAGCTGATGAGGAAAATCTTCCTGACGGAGTTACTTTATTGGATATGGTATGAACCGTCTGTATCGTCTGAGAAAGGTTACCGATAATGTTTAATTTTCTTAATGGTCTTGGTAGTGACCTACGTAAAAATCTCCTAATCCAACTCCGGAACCTGTGGACCCACACATCCACAGCAATAGAAGGAAATACCCTTACACTTGGTGAAACAGCCTTCGTGCTAGAAGAAGGCCTAACCATCTCCGGCAAACCTCTAAAAGATCACGAAGAAGTGGTGGGGCATGCCAGGGCAATAGATCTGATCTATGAACTGGTGCAAAATGATTCCCAACTCACTGAGGAGAAGTTGTTTGCCCTACACAAGTCGGTACAGACAGAAGTTATCGTCGATGTCTACCAACCTGTTGGCGGCTGGAAAAAGGAACCAAATTCCACAGTGGCAGTAATTGACGATAAGCAGATTATTATTGAGTATGCCCCTCCTGCGGATATTCCATCTTTAATGGCAAATTGGTTTGAATTTAACCAGCACATTGAAAAGTTGCTGGTTGTAAATGCAAATGACAAGCAACAGGTACTTAACGCCTATGCGAAACTCCATGTAGCCTTTGTTCGTATCCATCCTTTTTTCGATGGCAATGGTCGTATGGCACGCCTTATTTCCAATATTCCTGTTTTGAAGGCAGGGTTCCCTCCCATTATTATTCCACGTCAGCAACGCAAACAATATATTGATGCTTTGTCTGCCTGTCACTTTTCATTTGGGCAGTTGAAAGCGGGAGGTGAATTGCTGCCGGATGAAGAAGTGTTGCAACCGTTTAAATTGTTTTGTGAACAGGCGTGGGACGAGTCCTTATCACTTGTGGAAGATGTACGTGAAAAACAACGGGCCAGATTGTTATGATACCGGCCGGTTGTTTTTTTGTGGCAGTTTGGCTTGTTGGAGGGAATTAAAGTCGCGATTGAAAGGTGAAAAGAAGTGAAGTAGTGACAAATTGTCACGGGTTGTTTTTGGCAGGGAATAAGTATTTCTAGAAAGGAGAAGGTGAATGACTTTTGAGCAAGGCGAATTGATCTTATATCAGTCTGATGATGGACTAGTTGGGGTCGATGTCCATCTGAAAGATGAAACTGTCTGGTTATCACAGGCTCAGATGACAAAACTTTTTGGACGGGATCAATCAGTTATTTCCCGTCATGTGAGTAATGTTTTTAAAGAAAATGAACTCGACCAACATAGCAATATGCAGAAAATGCATATTGCAAATTCGGATAAACCGGTAGCATTTTATAATCTCGATGTCATTATTTCTGTCGGCTATCGCGTGAAATCTCAAAACGGTACAAGATTTCGGATCTGGGCAACTTCAATTCTGAAAGACCATCTGGTACAGGGATATACTCTAAATCAGAACAGATTGGCGGAGAAAGGTCTTGGCGAAGCCAGGCAGACGCTGAAACTTCTGGCAAACACTCTGAAAGGTCAAAATCTGGTGAGTGATGAAGGACGGGAGGTACTTGCGATTATCAGTGGTTATGCCAGAACCTGGCAGCTTCTCTGGCAGTATGATGAAGCTTCTTTGGCTATTCCTAAAAAAGATAGGGAATCATCTCAAGTTTTAGACCTTTCCAAAACACGTCAGTCTATCAGTTCTTTAAAACAGGAATTACTAACCAAAGGTGAAGCAACAGAGATATTTGGTCAAGAGCGGGGAGAAGGCTTGGCTGGGATTTTGGGGGCTATTCAACAGACGTTTGGTGGTCAGGATCTGTATCCAGGTGTGACGGAGAAGGCGGCTAATCTGTTGTACTTTATTATTAAGGATCATCCTTTTGTCGATGGCAATAAGCGTATTGGTTCTTTTCTTTTTCTGCTGTTTTTAGGGATGAATCGTGATGCGGTAAATTTTGACAACAAGGCTTTGGTGGCTTTAACCCTGCTCATAGCATCAAGTGATCCAGCTCAAAAAGATTTACTTATCCGGCTTGTTATTAATCTGCTTATGGACGAGAAAGAGCAGTAATGGACAGGGGTGTGGAAAGTAATGAAGCAAGCGTATAGCGAAGATACTTTACTCATGATTTCTGCTCTTCAGCATTTGTTGTTTTGTCCCAGGCAGTGTGCTCTTATTCATATTGAACAGCTTTGGGTAGAGAACAGGTTGACTGCTGAAGGGCGGATCATGCATGAACGGGTACATAAGGCAGGCAGAGAATCGCGTAAAGACAAAAAGATTGAGTATGATCTTCCTTTACATTCCTTTGAATTAGGGCTTACCGGTAGAGCGGATGTGGTGGAATTCCATAAAATTGATAAAGGATGGCTGCCGTTTCCTGTGGAGTATAAGCGTGGTAAACCCAAAAAGGATAATTCCGACAAGGTGCAGCTCTGTGCTCAGGCTCTTTGCTTAGAGGAGATGCTTAACCAGACAATTGAAAAAGGTGCGCTGTTTTACGGAAAAACCCATCGTCGTTTGGAGGTGGATTTTGACGATACATTGCGAATGTTAACCAGAGAGACCGCCAGGAGACTTCATGAACTCTTTGATTCAGGGAAAACACCAAAACCTGTGTACAGTAAAAAATGTCATAATTGTTCTTTTGAAGCACTCTGTTTGCCCAAGACCATGATGAAAAAAAGAAAAGTCGGTAACTATCTGGAGAAAATGCTGGCATGAAAAAACATCTGAATACATTGTTCGTCACCACTCAAGGGGCTTATCTTGCTAAAGAAGGTGAGACTGTTGTTGTGAAAATTGAGAAAGAGATTCGTCTTCGTCTGCCCATTCACACTCTGGAATCAATTGTCTGTTTTGGTAATGTTGGTGCAAGCCCTTTCCTGATGGGGTTTTGCGGTGAACGGGGGATTACGTTTAGCTTTCTGACGGAGTATGGAAAGTTTTTGGCCAGAGTGCAAGGCGGAGTGGCTGGCAATGTGTTACTTCGTCGGCAGCAATATCGGTTTGCAGATGATGTCGATTTTTCTGCAAAGCTGGCCACTTTTTTTGTGAGGGGTAAGATTGCAAATTGTCGGCATGTTTTAAAACGAATGTTACGGGATCATGGCGATCGATTGGAAGAAACAATTCTTCTGGAAGCTATTACACGTCTGAATCATTCGCTTGAAAGTCTGAAGGTTGATTTAGAGTTGGATACAGTTCGCGGAGTGGAAGGGGATAGCAGCCATGTGTATTTTCAGTCTTTTGATCATCTTTTGCTGAACAATAAAGAGGATTTTTATTTTAACAAACGGTCACGCCGTCCACCCCTTGACCGGGTCAATTGTCTGCTCTCTTTTCTTTATACCATTTTGATGAATGATGTACGATCGGCGCTGGAAAGTGTAGGGCTCGATCCAGCAGTTGGTTTCCTTCATCGTGATCGTCCGGGAAGGTTTGGATTGGCTCTTGATCTGATGGAAGAGTTTCGTCCATGGGTCGACAGGATTGTTCTTTCCCTTATAAATTTGGGGCAGGTAAAAGGAAAAGGTTTTGCTGTGAGTGAAGGCGGTGGCGTACGAATGGATGACGAGACTCGTAAAACTGTGCTTACGGTTTATCAAAAGAAGAAACAGGACGTACTGGTACATCCTTTTGTCGATGACAAGATGCCGGTAGGACTGTTGTTTCATACTCAGGCGTTGCTGTTGGCTCGTTTCTTTCGTGGTGATTTGGATGGTTACCCACCAATGATTTGGCGATGAATTATACAGAAGGGGAGAGAGTATGCTGGTTTTGGTAAGTTATGATGTCAAAACAAGTGATCCGGGAGGAACAAAACGGCTGCGCAGAGTGGCCAAGGCTTGTAAAGATTATGGCCAGCGAGTTCAGTTTTCTGTGTTTGAATGTTTGGTTGATCCCGCCCAATGGACAGTGTTGCGTCAACGTCTGATTGATGAGATCGACCCTCATGCAGATAGTCTGCGATTTTACTTTTTAGGTTCTAACTGGCGTAACAAAGTGGAGCATATTGGAGCTAAAGAATCAATAGATATGGAGGCTATTTTGCTTGTTTGAAAGTCAGCGCGAACCTTGATGGTACATTGAAATGCTGTATGGTTCGCAAATTCGTTTTTCTTGTTGAAATCTTAACGAAAAGTGAAGATAGTATTATTGTTGCTTTGTTAGAAATGTGTTGTTTATTGGCGTTTCGCAATAAAGCAATGTTTTTGCCAGCTGCTGCGTGATGTAGAGAGCTGACAGTCGCCCCCTTCGCGGGGGCGTGGATTGAAACGCTGCATCAGCCTTCCCCTGGCCCAGGGAAAAACGTCGCCCCCTGCGCG
>JAOZQU010000197.1 GCA_029932055.1 Desulfocapsa sp. | reverse complement strand
ACACAAATAATCAATAATCAATAATCAATTGTTAACGACTAATGACTAACGCTTAGCCTGACGGCTATGGGGGCAGTGGCTTTTTGAAGTCTACGCTACCTGCGAGTTCATCATTATGAGTCAGAATCGTTTTTTTAACGACGATTCAAGTTGCATTCATTAACAAGAGCCAGTGCCTGGGACAGATGTTTGAAAAAGTCAGTGGCTTCATTATCATCAGGGTTGCGCTCAAGCCTTTCTTCATAAATGGCAAAGAGTTTTGTCAACACATGGGGGGCATCATCTTCCCCAATATCTCCAACTGCTTCCCACAGGTCATTTGTGTTTATCATGGCTTTTTTTCTGTGAATTACCACTCAAAGCGGAGTGTGTTATCAAGTGCATCCACCCGAACAATTTTTACCTGCACCCTGCAGCCGGGTTCAGGTCTATTTCTACCCGGGGTGGGAAGGTCAATATTTAACAGAATATCCGTGAGCAGAAGAAAGGTTCGTTTAGGCCCGGATTCCAGAACCAGCGCAGTATGAGGCTCTTCCTGTCTGGTTTCCAGATATTTGAGGAGCCAGTATCGGTGGCGCTGTTGACGAACATTATTGGCCCGGGCCAGGGTTCTGCCGATAACAGATGTGAAATCCTTGCACATTTCTTCAGTAAATCGAATCTCTTCGCGTCGTACCAGAGAATGAATCTGGTGTTGCATTACCAGGTCGAGCAGGCGACGAATGGGAGAAGTGATAGTGGTATACTGCGTCACTCCCAATCCACTGTGAGGCTGAGCACTGATGAGCAGTTCCCCCCGGGATAACATTTTTCTCTGTTTGGAGTTGAGAAAAAGATCGTTGTCAATACCATGCACCACTCGTTTTTTCGGCGGCTTTTGGGCTCTAAACAGTCCTGGAGCCATTCTATCGGCAACGTAGCGTGCTGCCTGGGTATTGGCCAGGATCATCATTTCCGAAACCAGTGTTCGGGACGGGGTATCTGTGTCAGCAAGACTTACTTGAACTTTTGAGCCGTCGTAGATGTGAATGTTTACGTCCGGAAAGGGGAGAAGCAGGGCCCCGGCGTCCAGGCGTTTGTTTCGCAGTTTCAGGCGCAGGTCATTCAGTATGGACAGTTCTTTGTCTGTCCTGATCATAGAATCCGCTTCGTCATAGGTGAGCCTTCTGGCTACTTTGATGACAGACGGATAAATACGAATCTTCAACACTTCCGCATCTGCTGACAAGAGAATCATAAAGCTGAGTGCTGCCCGCAGTTCTCCCTGGACCAAGCTGCATATGCCCTGGGAGAGATGCCGTGGAAGCATGGGGATTTGCCCTTCCGGGAAATAGATTGACGTTCCCCGCTGCATTGCCTCTAAAAAAAGTGGATCTTCCGGGCGCACATAATGGGCCACATCTGAGATGTGCACACCCACCAGGAAGTTTCCATCTTGTTCTTCAACTGTCAGGGCATCATCAAAATCCAGGGTGGTTGCGCCATCAATGGTCATGGGGCGTAAATCAGTGAAATCTTTTCTGGCCGGATCCTGGAAGAGTTTATCTACTCCCTGTTGGAGAAGCATCTCCGCCTGTTGTATTCCAAGCAGCGGGAAGACAACAGGCAGATCATTGCGAAGGAGAGGGATGTTCTCATTTTTATCCCAGATACCTGCTTTTACAAGGAGGTGAAAGGGGTCATGGGGTCTGTTAAAACCAGCTGCCTTTAAGATTCTTCTGGCAATATCAGCATGTTCGGAATCGGCACCGTTAAGGTAAAAGTTACGGATGATTGCAAGGCATTCTTTTCCTGTTTCATCGCTGGGAGTGGCTTTTTTCTGACTGCCATTAAGAGACAGAAGAAATTCGGCACCTTTTGTAATAAGTAATTGAACCTTTTCCTCTTTATCACGCTGTGTGCGGAGTTGTTCTATCTGTTCGGCAGAATGAGCAACGACCCTGTTTTCTTTGTATTTAAAAAAGAGTCTGTCCACAAAAACAGAGCGTAGAAAGGCGGAAACAATATCGTCATCAGCATCTTTGCCAAAACTGATTTCTGCAAGAAACGATGGCAGGAAAGTGTCTGTGGGCTCATCTGATGTCAGTTCCCAGATTTCCTGGAGATCGATTTTCTCCATGAGCTGTTTTCTTATTTCTGCTGTTTCCTGCAGTTGCCTGGTAAGTTCTTCACGCGGAAGATCCACTGAATGACTTTTTTCCGAGCAGTGAACTACCCGGGAAAGGGGAAGGTTCATTTCCCTGCCGTTCTGGTTTACAAGACGCAGACGTTTGGCCTGACCTCCTGTGACATAAGCACAGAGAAATTTTCCTCCATCCAGATATTCTATGAGTTTCCCTGTTGTTGTCATTGGATGCTGACCGTTTGGTTCCTTTCTACTCTATTAATGAAAAAAAGATGCTTTTCTGATATTGTGGTAATGGTTGAATTTTGCACAAAGCATAAATTTCTCACTATAGTGTGCTTTTGCATTTAGGGCACTTTAAAAAGTAATGTCAGGTAGAACAAAAGAGGATTGAAAAATTGATCAATATGGATTTTTTACATGGAAATGTACGATCCGGGATGGTTGCCATAGTCGGGCCTCCCAATGCCGGGAAATCTACTCTGATGAATCATCTTCTCGGGCAGAAGATATCGATTGTCAGCCATAAACCCCAAACCACCAGGAATCGGATTCTGGGCGTGGTGAACGGAGACGATTATCAGATTGTTCTGCTCGATACGCCTGGACTTCATAAGGCTCGCCAGCCCTTGAATCGTGAAATGGTGCGCATTGCCATGGAGAGCCTGAAGGAAGTTGATGCGATTCTGTATATGATTGATGTGTCTCTGCCTCTTCCTGAAAAGATAGAACAGGAAAAGAACAAGGAATTGATGGAGCAGATGGAGGGGGTTGTTGCTCCGGTTATCCTTATTCTAAACAAAGTGGATTTACTGGATAAAGAGCAACTGCTGCCCATGATTAAGCGGTATTCAGAGCTCTACCCTTTCCATGGTGTCATGCCCCTTTCTGCGTTAACCGGCGAAGGGACCACAGAAGTTATAGATGAATTACTTGCAATCCTGCCCTTGGGGCCGCGCTATTTTCCGGAGGATATTCCCACAGATGTCAGCGAGCGTTTTCTGGTTGCGGAGATTGTAAGGGAAAAAGTGTTTCTTCAGACCGGACAGGAAATTCCCTATTCGTCTGCTGTGACCATTGAGTCTTTTCAGGAAGATGATATAAAACAGATGACCACCATCCATGCGACCATTGTCCTTGAAAGAAATTCTCAAAAAGGCATTGTTATTGGTAAGGGTGGAAAAAAATTAAAGAGTATAGGCATTGCAGCTCGTAAGGATATAGAGAAAATGCTGGGTCAGAAAGTTCTGCTGAAACTTTGGGTGAAGGTTCGGAAGAACTGGTCGAAAGATGAGCGATTTTTGAAAGAGCTTGGGTTTTAGTGATCGGCTGACTCAAACTGCAGTATCGGATGGTTTTCCTCGTTGTAAAAAGTGAGTTGTTCGCCTTTGATACTGAATCGTTGACAACTTTCCAGTGCTTTTAGAAATCCCTGCTCCTGTTCCATTGCCTCCATACACATCATCATGGTTGCGGCCAGCGGTCCGATTTGAATCTGGTCAGCGTCTGTTTTATAGCTTCGAAAGAAAGCTTCTCAGGATTTTGGTTGGTTGTTGTTTCATGGTGTTTCCTCTGGCTGCTGTCCTTCCACCGGTGTAATGATTTCCATATCAGAACTACTTCTGTATTCAGTATAGAGGTTGAGACTCTTGAGAATATTGAGAGCAGTACGTAACTGGTTATCTTTCTTCAAGCGGCTTTTGGCTGTTTTTTTCGCTTGTGCCAATTTGTCAGTATCAATATTTTCAGAAGAGGCGTTTGCTGGTTTTTCTGCCTGCTCATCACGGTTCAAGATATGATTTTTAAGATCTGCTTCTCTGACAAAGTTTGGTAAAGTTTTTTCTTGCTTCTCTTGTTTCACGTAAGGAATATATGGAACTTCAACGTCGGGAACAATGCCTGTGGCCTGAATGGATCTGCCGTTAGGCGTGAAATAACGTGCTGTGGTAAGTCGCAGGCCCGATCCTCCAGGCATGGGCAGAATGGTTTGTACCGATCCTTTACCAAAAGTCTGGGTGCCCACAATAACACCTCGCTTATGATCCTGAATGGCACCTGCAACAATCTCAGAAGCACTGGCCGATCCTTCGTTTACCAGGATAACCAAAGGATAGAGATTTTTGCCATTATTGGCATGGGCTTGAAAGGTCATGTTTTGTTCTTGAATTCGTCCTTTGGTGTACACCACAAGTCCTTTTTCAAGGAAGATGTCTGAAACGGAAATTGCCTGGTCAAGGAGTCCTCCGGGGTTGTTACGCAGATCAAGGATTAACCCTTTGATCTGTCTCTCATGATTCAGTTTTGCCAGGGTTTTTTTTAGATCTTTAGTGGTCTGACTCTGAAAATTAGTAATTCGCATATAGGCAAATCCTGGTTCCAGGAACAACCCCTTTACACTGTGCAGAGGGATGATTTCACGAACAATGGTGAACTCTTTTAATTCCTGCCAGCCATCACGGTAAATAGATACAGTGACTTCACTTCCTTTGGGCCCTCTTAACTGCTTGACGGCTTCCATGGATGGCATATTTTTGGTCGGTTCACCATTTATTTTTACGATGAGATCTTTTGCCTTGAGTCCGGCTTTGTCGGCAGGAGTTCCTTCGATTGGTGAGATGATGGTGAGTATTTCATCGCGCACCGTGACTTCAATCCCGATCCCGGAGAAATTTCCCCGTGTTTCATTCTGTAAGTCATCAAAGTCTTCTGCTGTCAGGTAGGATGAGTGGGGGTCGAGTGAGAGGAGCATGCCACTGATTGCACCTTCTATGGTGTTGTCTGCATTAATCTCATCAATATAATTTTCCTGCAATATACTGAGTACATTGGCAAAAATTTCAAGCTGACGATAAGTAGCTTCCCGCTGATCCTGTGATATATCAGCCTTTGATATACCGGCATGGGTCATGAAACAGAGGAAAATGAGAAGCAGGAGAGATGATATTTTCACGTGATATCCGTTGACTGTTTTGTTGATATTGTAGAGTATTTGTCTTCCTGCGAGAAAGTTAATCATCTGCGACAGGGAAGTAAATGGTGATTTTTTAGAGTGTCTTCCAACTATGGCAGAATAAGCCCTGCCTTGTCAATCCACTCAAGAGGATCGTTTAATTTTGAACCATGCCGGATTTCAAGAAAAATGCCTTCTTCCATGAGCGTTGCCGTGTCTCCGGTGAGACCAATGATATCACCCTGTGCAACTTTTTCACCTTCTTTGGCCAGAAGCTTTTCGAGTCGTGATACGATGGAAAAGTATTGGAAACCATGGTCGATAATAACTGTATTCCCATACCCGTAAAGGTATGAGGCGTAGCGAACCTCTCCTTCAAAAATGGCATGCACCTTATTAACTCCCGTGGTGGCGATTGTAATGCCGCTTGTTTTGCTACTGATGCCTAAGCGATTTTTCCGCTCCTGGCCAAAGAGACCAATGACTTCACCATGTACCGGAGCCGGGTGCTTCCCTTTTTCCAGCAGGAAACCCTGATCAAAGGTTTCGTTTTTTTTCTTTAAGACATCGAGTGAGTTGGCAAGGTTATCAGCAGCCTTTTCCATTTCTCTGACTGCCTGTTCATGGAGTCCTTTCTGGGTTTGGATCTGGCTGAGCAGGGTTTCTTTTTCAAGCTTGATTGTGTTGGTTGCAGCTTGTTCCTCTTTTGCAATACCAATAAAATCATTGAGAACGCCTTTTTCCAGCTCCAATGTTGCTTTTGCCCGCTGCAATTCATGGATGGACTTTCGGTATATATCAATGAGGTTTTTGTCGTAGGCCAGGAGGTTTGTAAAAGATTCTCTAAATTGAAGCATTTGCGGCAGGCTTTCTGTGGAAAAGGTGACATTGGCAGCTCCGATTTTCCCCATTTTATAATAGCTTTTAATGCGTTTCTGGAGGTGATCCTGGACATTTTGCTTGGCATTGACGGATTGCTGTAATTTAATTTCTTCAATATCTATCTGTTTTTGCTGGGTGGCCATCTGTTTTTCCAGCTCAAGTTGTTTGTTCAGTTGCGTCAGCAGTCGAAAGTCAATCTGTGCCAGTTCATCGAGCAGGCTTCGTTTTTCCTGTTCAGAAGATGCAATTTGTTCCTGTTGTCCGGCAATTCCTTGTTGCAGTTTGTTAATATTGAGCCGGTATTGTTGCATACCCTGTTCAATTCGTTGTTTTTCAGCCTTACGATCACTTTTAGCTGAACAATCTTTGGAAAGTAAAAGGGGTAGAAAGAGGGAGCACACAACCAGTATGAAAAGAGGAAAATGGAAATATTTTTGGCGCTGGGATTGTCCAGTGAATGAGAACATCAAATTCTTAAGAATTTTCGAATGGATGTGTAACTGCCGAGACTACAGAGGCAGATAGAGCTCAAGATGATGGCGACAACAACAATGGGTGGAAAAAAATTAAAATGAAAAAGATTGAGAATGCCTGGACCTGCAAAGTGAAAGCTGATCCATTGAAAGAGGCCATACAGGGCAGAAAGACCAATAATTGAGCCCATAAATCCCTGTAGGATTCCCTCAATGAGAAACGGAGTTCTAATATAGCTGTTTGTGGCACCCACA
>JAOZQU010000196.1 GCA_029932055.1 Desulfocapsa sp. | reverse complement strand
AGCTTTCAACACCCTTTCCCAGCTATCATCATTGGGACTGTAACGCCAGATCTCCGCATGCAGATCAAGATCAAATGGATCCTCCGGACACTCCACAGGCCATGGATCAAGCCCTATAGGCAAACGCTTTTTCATCAAAGGAAAATTTCCACGTGTAGTTGCCACATAAAGGTGCCCATTGAACCAGCTCATGGAATGGGCATAGGCGTTCATGCCGTCACCAAAGCCCCCGTGGGCAATCAGGCGAAAGTCCTCTTTTTTCAAGCCGGCATGTACACCCAGCTTATTGACTGAAATCATAAATCAGGCAACCTCAGCCAATGCCATCTCAGTTACATATGAGTGAAGACAACACTTGGCGTCTTCTATATCAGTAAAAGGACCTACTTCATGTTTTTCGCGTGTAGAAAAAAACCAGGTATCATCCAGCTTGTAGATTCGATCACTCCGGAAATATCTTTTCTTGGATTCGTCTCCGTGGCGAGGAAATTTATCAACACATGTATCTCGCAAGAATTGCTTACAATTTTTCATCAATTCCAGGGGACGTGAAACAGGGAAAAAATGTCCGGCACCTCGTATTCTCCGAAACTCTGCATGAGGCCAGACATCCAGAAGATGCTCGCCTGTGGACATGGCTTGAGAATGCTCACCGTACATTGCTAAAATTGGAATTTTTAATTCCTTCAAACTCTGGAAGGAAAGCTTATCATCTCCCATCATTTCTTTTTCAGCCTGAGTTGTCTCCATTAATTTCAACCACTGACTTGCTGTACGGTTGCCATATTTTCCCATCAACGGACTTACCAACTCTTCAAATTCGGGAGAAAGCGTGACCCCTTTTGTTTGCAGACGCGCCATCTCTGTGAGCAATCGATAGCCAAAATATGGTTCATCGCTGTTAATATTAAGTCCATTTTCAAGCAAAACAGGCTGAATGCGTTTTCCAAACTTCCAGTCAATGGAATCATGCAGGCGTCGCACTGCCGAAATGTGGGTGTCGGCCAATATTATACTGGAAAATAGTTCAGGATTCTGGCAAGCCAGCTTTAAGGCCACAAGACCGCCAAAACTATGGGCAATAAAATGAGCCTTTTTAATACCAAGATGGTCAAGCAGGAGCCGAAGATCCTCAGCCATATTCTCGGGAGTATAACCGCTATCAGTCATTCCGGAACGTCCATGGCCGCGCAGGTCATATAATGTTACCCGATAGCGTTTTGCAAAAAACTGGGCATGGTGAAGACACCAGAAAGCTAAGTTTGTGGCCAGGCCATGTATCATCACAAAATCCTGACAGTCATCACCCTGGTCACAGTTCATCTGAATATAATTGAGACGAACACCATTTATATTTACTGCAGGCATGTGTTACTCCATGTATCCTAACAGCTTAAGTTGTTCCATGAGCTTTTCTTTCTCATCCTCAGCCATACTTTCAGATTCCGCATCCTTACTGTTAGAATGGGTCACCGCACCTATGCGCACCGGATTTTCAGCAAGGTGCGATTTCGTAAACATTGCCTCTGGAACCAGCCCTTCCATATCGCTGGGGACGTCCAATCCCATGCTGTACAGCAATGTGGCACCAACATCTTCTATGTTACATGGCTTTATTTTAGCATCCTGCTTAATACCAGGCCCAAAAGCGAAAAATACTCCATCGGGATGATGAGTTCCGGCAACCTCTTCCCTGGCTTCAACCACCGGTTGTTTGTTTTTAATTGATACAAAACCAAAATCACGTAAAACCATAAGCAGATCAGGAGCTTCTTTCATGGCCGGACCGGAAAACACGTCTTCTCGTTTGTGAACTTCTGTTATGATACGCTCTCCAGATACCGGATCTCGTAAGTCTTTAAGATCACGAATAAGTTGATCTCTGAATGAATCGTATTCATCTGGTTTTATACCTGTTTTTCCCGGCTTGTCAGCTACTCGAATGGTGATACCATTGCTTGAAGGCGTGCGACAATAAGCCGTTGTTTTATTCCAGTCCAGATTGGCAAACATACTGTCCTCACGTCTCTTTGCCGCCTCTGTTTCAGGCATTGTTTTCCAATGTAAATATCCTCTTTCGTGCAGGTAGGCATTGATACGTACTACCTCAAATGTAGTCGTAAATCCATGATCTGAAGCCATGAAAACCTGAACATCAGGACCGGCTTCGGTAACTAATTTTTCGATAAAGCCATCAAGCTGTCGAAAATAGTCCAAACATAATTTACGCATACGTTGATGATATTCACCCACTTCTTCGGTTTGCAGGGTGGGATCGAGAAACAACCAGGCTTGATGCTGCAGTTTGTCAACACCATCGAACATAACAGCCATTAAATCAGGAGATTCAGCTCGCAAAAGATAGTCTGCAATGCGAAACCATTGCTTTTCTCTGGGCAGATGATAGCGTACCCAGTTTTCACGATCTTCGTCTGAGAGTTTATTGACTGCCTCTTTCTCCTGTTCAAAATCCCATGCCAGCTGCTTAGGATTAAAATCAGGTAATTCAGTCTTAAGCTGATCATAAAAATCCTTTGGTTTTGTGTTGAGACGAAGGTGACGCCATGGAATAAATCCTGGAATCATAAAACCATTAAGATTTTTTGGTGGAGGTGCTGTAAAGGGAAAGTTCAGTGCAGCTACCCGTTTACCTTGCCGGCTGGCGATCGACCATATTGTCTCGGCATTACAGTCTCTTGAGTCATAGAGTGTAAAAAAAACATCATCCCCGTGCTCTTCTGCCCGAATAAAATCATAAATGCCATGATTTCCTGGTGTTCTACCGGTCATCAACGATACCCATGCCGGTGGCGTCAAAGGATTTGGAGTAGAACGTAAAATACTGCGTGTTCCATTTTTATAGAGGCTTGCTAGAAAAGGCATTACCGGTTTGTGATCATCATCGCCTTTGGTAAGATCATCCAATATTGAGAATGTGGCGCCATCCATGCCAATAAATAATGTACGCGTTGTCATATTCTGTTTCTCATAATTTATTATTTACAAAATCCGTTATCTGCATGATAGAAAGATCCGACACATAGCTGCCGTCTTTCATGAGAAGATCCTGAAACCCTATTTTTTTGTCATAATGTTGCTCAATTGCTACAAATAGCTGAATAATATCAACTGAAGCAAAGTCTAAATCATTGACAAGTTGTGTCTTTTCAGAAATACTTTCGTCAAGATCCACCCCCCAGTCTTGAGTAAGATCTTCAATGATTTCTATCAATATTTTTGCGATTGTCTCTTTGGTAACAGACATTTTTCCTCCTGCCTACCGTCAATAAATTATCCTGTTGCAAGTGCTATGATTGTATCCTGTTCATGACTTACTTTTACATTGATCACTGTATTTTCAAAACGTACTTCAACCAGCTCCCAATCACCATCCTTCAAGCAGACTTCATACCTCTTTGGCTCCCCCTGCAGCCCCAGTCCCAGATATTTTGATGCGGCTTCTTTAGCACACCAGATATCTAATAACTTCTCTTGTAATATATCACCTTCAAGACCGCTAAGCAAATACCGTTCCGATTCATTCAGCGACTCCATGACCAACTCCGGTTGCTGAATACGACCAACCTGCTCAACATCTATTCCCATCATATTTCCGGGAGCTGAAACAGCTGCCAGTGACATCATCATATTATGGCTGAGGGAGATTTCCGGAGCTGCCACCAGTCTATCACACCACCAGCCATCAACGTATGGCTTTCCTTTTTCGTCATGCAGCACCTCAATATCAGAAGGATACAAGAGAACCCCTGTTTGTTGATTTATCCAGTACCGTATACCCTCTTTAATGCAAGCTCGTCCAAGCAACCATTCACGTTGCCGAAGAACTTTCTTTGTCCTTACCCGCTGCCACTCACTATATTCCTCGTAACCCAACAGTGCGCTTGCCAAAATACGTAGAAATATTCCTCCTGATTGTGCGCAGAAATCTTCAGAGAGGTGGGGAAGCTGCCAGACAAGGACACCTTCTTTCAGCACTGCAGGATACGGCTGTCCCAGCCACCCATTTAACGGGTCACGGCGAAATTCATAAAATCTATTTGGAACTGGATAGTAGATATTTACCAGATTTGAAGCCCTGAGTATTGCTTGACCTTGGTCATCAATACATTCAAATTGCCATGATTTCGGGGCTTCTACATTTGTAAGGGTCGGATCAATCGGCTGCTGGCGGGCACGCAAAGTCAATCCCTTAATATCGGGAGACCATTGGTGGTACAATTCGATACGTTCTATCGTCGATGGAAAGCTGTTAAAATCAGTACCAACCTGCTGAGCTATCCAATAGGCGGCCAATTGACCAAGAGCGTCCAGCAGCACTGGGTTGAGAACCAGTGCAGGTAATTCTTCCTCAGTAAAAAAACCATCAAGTTTCACTTCGGAAAGAGCGGCATCAATACCACTATCGTCCCAACTAGTTATTTCACGGATACTCTGAAAAGTTGGGCCGTGAAACATACCGGTTGAATAGAGTTCAGAGGCTTCCCAACGATATTTTCTTTTTTCAGACAGAGATGGCAATTCTTTAGCAGCCCAATTTTTTTCAAAGGAAAACTCTGCTGATATCACTATATTACCATCATTGATTATATGAGCGAGATAAGTTTTCCGACCGGATGACACTATTACTTTTGCCTGTACATCAAGAGTAAGTTCACCTTTATCCAGGGCAATCCAGTCAAAAGCTTTAACATTTTCAATGAGGGTAACATCATTACTTCCTGCAATTAATGCGCATGCTTCAGCCATAATCTCCAAGCTGACCATCAACGGTACGCATGATAAACCATACAACTCAGGATCAACCTCTGAAATTTTTCCCGAGAGTATGTGATCCCGCAAAAAATTATCTTCATAGACACTCAGGCGGCATTCACATACACAATGCTGATCCTCAAGCTCCGTCACAACGTTCAACATTGGCGCAAGTACATCTTCCTGCTCAATTTCTTCCAATGGCTGGGTTGTATTTGCCATGAATTTTTCGACCATAGCACTCTGTTGTTCTAAAAAATCGTCCATGAGCGTAAAATACTCTGACATCACAGACTGCTCAGATTCAGCTATTCTGGAACCATGCTGAACTGCAAGTGGCTTCGGTTCTCCATTCTGTGATTGCTCTTCCGAAGTTTTTTGTATTTTGGAAGGTGTTGTTTCATTGGATACTGGAAGCATATGCCGTAATACTGCAGCTTCATCATCACTTAGATGTATTATCGGCATGGTGTTTACGAGAGGTATGCCCTGGCTTTTTTCCTGTGTTAACGTTTGCAAATTTGCATCCTTAACGGAACGGGACTCAAATAAGGTCTCAAGGCGTACGTCTTTATTATTTACAAATAAGGAGGCCAGTACAAACAGCAACTGCTCAAAAGAATTTTTGCGTCGTATATCCGTTGGCAATGCCAGGTACTCTTGACCTGCCAAAATGTCATTTACAAAGGCAGTGAGGTTTCCAGACGGTCCTACCTCAATAAAGTAGCGCACACCGTCATGATACATTTTTTCCACGGTTTCTGTAAAACGAACCTTTGTTGACCACTGACCGGCAGCAAGTTTCATGACCTCTTGCCTGTCATTGGAGAATAACTCTGCGGATGCACAGGAATATAAGGGTACTTCAGGTGCTTTCAGGTGAATGCTTTTATAATAACTGAGAAAAGCTGCACTCACGGCGGCAAAAAGAGGGGTGTGATATCCTCGATCAAATGGCAAAGGAGCACAAATACCACCAGCCTCACTTAGAATTTTTTGCAGCTTTTCAATGGAATTAATGGCACCAAAAAGCACCAGTTGATTGGTGCAGTTATCCATTGCAATGACTATGTCTTTATCCACCTCTTCAATATGTTTTTCAACGTCTCTCTGGGGTAAAGCACCCACAGTTAACAATGCACCGGTGGGGATCTTCCCTTCATTCAGCACATGCTGATACACCGTGTTGAGTTCACGAATGAAAATGGCCAACTGAGAATGGTCTTCGGATGCAAGAGCACCAGACGCTGCCAAAGCTGAAGATTCTCCACTACTATGACCAACCATAACGTCAGCTTCTACGCCAAGAGATTTAAGCAAAGAGTGCATTGCCTGTCCGCCAATGAAAACTGCTTCCGAACCTACATCCATATCATGCAGGCGAATTTCCAGCTCTTTGCGACGTTGTTGAGTGAGTTCACTTTCAGGAGGGAAGATAATATCAGTTCGAGCCTCCCCTGGTGTAGTGTTGTACAGTCCGCGCCAGAAATCAAACCACTGTCTGACTTCATCAAAATGTAATACCAGATCAGAAAACATTCCCAGATACTGCGACCCTTCACCCGGAAACATAAAGGCAACTTTACCCTCAAGGGGCTTGCAGCTATAAGTAACTCCGCCACGGGTAGACCAGCGTTCGTTTGAATTGTCGCTGATACGCTTTAAGACTTGCTTGATTTTTTTGGAAAGATCGTTCCTGTTTTTAACGACCATTGCCAGCCGATACGGACTTTCTCTTTTTTCGGCAAGTAATGCAGCAGCAATCTCTGCTAACCCGCAATCGGGATTTTCCTTTAACAACTCTTCTAGTTGCTGCAGTTTTTCTATTAAAGCATTGACACTGCCTGCAGAAAAAACACATAGTTCAAATGGCCACCCGGCTAAACTTAAGGGGGGATTTGTTTGTGCCGGAGCTT
>JAOZQU010000195.1 GCA_029932055.1 Desulfocapsa sp. | reverse complement strand
GATATCGTTGATGGCCCCAAGGGACCAGCCGCAGAGAATGTTGTCAAACAGTAAGACCCTATTTGACAAGTAAAAAAAGACCTCACGTTTGGCGGGGTCTTTTTTTTGTCATAATGTTTTGCCCCGAAAATATATACCACTAATAGGAAAAACGCCTTGGCCAGAACAAATTATTCATACGAAAAGCGCCAGAAAGAATTAGCGAAGAAAAAGAAGAAAGAGGAAAAAAAGCTGCGCAAGCTCGAAAAACAGAAGGTTTCTACGGAGGAAAAAGAGCAGCTTTCTCCTGAGGAAGATGAACAGCTTTGAGCATTTCTCAGCACAGTGACCTTCTATACTGCGGAAGGTAGATTGAGCGTCTCTGTTCTAATCTCAACCAGACGATTCCCGATGCAAGGTTAAGATTACTATGCACCTCTAATTTCTGATCTATACTGTACCTCTCGTCTTAACCAGCAGATTTCCCCCTTTGATTACCCCCCATTAGAAAACACATTAAATACAGGAGATGAAAAATTCCTTCTTCTAACCACAACAAGGCAACAATGGGAACGAATTGGCCATAAATACGAGGATGTTACTACCGACAAGTTCGTAAGAACTCAATTTTTTCGCTATCCCGTCATTCCAGCCTTACGGGAATGACAAAGCAGGAAACTTTTTTCAAGTACCTTTCCACTGGGTCTTCTTAAAAAAAATTACAGCCTATAGAGAATTTTCAGTATTTTATCCCTCTGGTTTTGTTTCTGATTTAGAAGAATAACAAAGGGATCAACATCTTTCCCTTTTATGAAATACCCTGCATAACAAAATACGCCAGACTTTCTCAGTGTTCCTGATTTCATTCGCACCCCGTATTTTAACGGGATAAGCGATGTATATGGTTCGAACTTTTCTAAAACCAAAATCATACCCTCCGGGCTGATACGATTTTTTAATGACAGCCCTGATCCTTCCACCATTGTTATCTGTTTGTCTGTCAGCTTGAGAGAGCTATAGATAAAATCGTTCATTGCCTTCCTGCTCTTCTCCCACGTTGCAGGCAGTCCATACCGGGCAACTCCCACAGCAAGATAGAGTTGGTTTGCCATAAAGTTGCTGGATGACAGCAGGCAGGACCTGACAAGATCACTCACGGTTTCTTCAGCAACATAATTTAACAGAACTGGAGTGTCCGGCGGCACGTGACCATGTTTTATTTTCCCTGCAACCATGACACCTTGTTGTTCAAGAAGGGTTTGAAAAAGCTGCCCACAGTAAAGAAGAGTGTTGGAGAGAGAACCTATATTTGAAAAAGCATTGATGTTTACCCGGTGATATCCGCTTGTGAGCTCTTTACCAATCCTACCCATAATTGGCAGATAGGGGGTTTGTGGTTCAGGAGATTGTACTTTTGCATTATGGATAACCATAAGTGGCAAGGTGTTAAAATTTACTCCAAGCGCTGCACATTGGGCATCATACGGATTCTTTGAATTTCCAGACCCTTCAGTGCTTGCTTCAAGAGCAAAGGCAGAATCGTCAAGTATGATATTTTGTATATTGGTGACGCCTTGTTCTGCTACGATTTGTGCAATAATATTAACTTTTTCCGAAACGAAAAAAGGATCTCCTGTCCCTTGAATGTAAAGATTATTCTGTTTATCAAAATAAAGGCGGGTGACGAATCGATGATCAGATCCTAATATTTCAAGGGCAGCAAGGCTGGTGACAATCTTGATGGTGGAAGCTGGAAGAAAACTCTCTTGCAAATTCTGAGAAAAAACAGTTTGGCCGTTTTTACTAAGAGCATAACCACCGTTCTTGATATATTTTTGAATATCTGCAAGTTCTCGAGCCTGACCTGCAAGGGGAAAGAGTAAGGAGGAGAGGATAAAAAAAACTGCTCCGGAAACAACAGTACTGATGAAATTCCGGAGCAGTATGTACGAACTACACTGTAAATAAACTGCCAACACAGGTGAAAACAAAAACAAAAAAATTATATTTTGGGCAATTTGGCCATGGATGCCTCAATGGCTTCTTTCGGGTAATCGTAGTCATGCAGATCACCTGAAAAGTATTTATCATAGGATGCCATGTCAATGAGACCATGACCGGAGAAATTAAACAGGATAGTTATTGGATCATCCTTGTCACGGGTTGCCTCAATGATCGCACCACGAATGGCATGACAGGTCTCAGGGGCTGGAATGATACCTTCAGCTCGGGCAAAAAGTACACCGGCCTCAAAACATTCCATCTGATGAACCTTGACAGGATCAATGATATTCTCACGAACCATTGCCGAAACAATGGGGGCCATACCGTGATAGCGTAATCCACCGGCATGAATTCCGGGAGGAATAAAATCATGTCCCAGGGTATACATATTCAGCAGCGGAGTGGTTTGGGCAACGTCACCAAAATCGTATGCCAGCTTACCCATGGTAAGTGTTGGGCAGGAAGCAGGCTCAACGCCGACAAAACGAATCTTTTTACCATCAAGATAGTCAGGCACATATGGGGCAGCAAGACCCGCAAAGTTGGATCCACCGCCACAGCAACCGACAATAACATCAGGATAATCGCCGGCAATGTCCATCTGCTTCCTAGCCTCAAGGCCGATAATGGATTGATGCAGGATAACATGGTTAAGAACTGAACCAAGGGCATAATTCGTATCTTCACGGCTTGCGGCATCCTCAATGGCCTCGGAAATTGCAATGCCGAGCGATCCCGCAGTATCCGGGTATTCCTCACGGATCTGACGGCCGATATTTGTCTCTACACTTGGGCTTGCTACAATGGAGGCGCCAAAGGTGTTCATCATGGATTTACGGTATGGCTTCTGGTCAAAGGAAATACGAACCATATACACCATACACTCAAGGCCAAACTTCTGAGTAGCAAAGGAAAGAGCGCTGCCCCACTGTCCGGCACCGGTTTCAGTTGCCAGTCGCTTGATGCCTTCTTTGGCATTATAATAGGCCTGGGGAACGGCAGAGTTAGGCTTGTGCGACCCAACCGGCGAAACACCTTCGTTCTTGAAATAGATTTTTGCCTTGGTTCCTATTGCCTGCTCAAGAGCTCTGGCACGAACTAGAGGTGAAGGACGCCAGATTTTCAGGACATCGAGTACTTCTTCAGGAATGTCGATGAACCGCTCACCAGACATCTCCTGTTCAAGCAGAGCCATTGGGAAGATGGCACCAAGTTTTTCAGGCCCCATTGGTTCTTTGGTTTCAGGGTCGAGAGGTGGCAGCAGGCCATTTGGAATGTCTGGCCCCACATTGTACCATTGGGTAGGCATCTCGTCATCGCGAAGCACAATTTTTTTTGTCGTCATGGTGTTTCTCCTTTTTAAGATTACATTGAAATATCTATTATTCGGATATTAATTCAGAACAAGTGATACATCTCTACCACAAAGGTGCAGATAGAAGCAACAGGATTTCCTACAGCTCTTTCCAGCCTGTTTTCAGAACAACTGATGCAAGGAATTCCTGCTGATCCTTTTCCAGGATTGCAGCTACTGCTTCCAGAGGTTTTACTCCGGCCTCACTCGCTTTGCTGATCAGCTCCAGAGACAAAGTGCTGTTGTCATTGATCTCAATTCCAGCCACCAGAGGACGGATGTTGATTTCTTTAATTTTCCTTTTGCGTATTCGTTTAACAATAAAACGATCTGTTGCAAGAAATTGTTTAAAAAGAGCAAACTCCCGGGCTTGAAGCGCAGGATGCAGAGTAATGTGATATGAACTGATAATCTTTTGTGGAATGGATCCATTGCTCAAGGCGATATCCAGCACCTCAAGCCCGGGAGGCATCTGTTTATTAAGCTTTGATTTCGCCTCTTCCAGATTGTCGAGCGGCGCTGGGAGATCCATGACAAAATATTCAGCCAGGCTTTGAGTACCTACCGGCATGGCCGGCCCAAAAGAGACCTTTGGAGAAGGGTTGAAACCTTTGGAAAAGTTCGTACGAATTTCAGCACGCCGCAGGACACGGAAAACAATTTGCAGGATTTCCAGATGACCAAGATAGCAGATATCTCCCATCCGGGAATAAGTGACTGTGTATCGAAAATGAGTATCTTCATTGGCTTGAGGTTCGGTGCTTATAACCTTTTGATCAGATTTCTGCTTGTTTTCGATTTTTGTCTCCCGCCCCCTCTTCCTGTCAATAACAACAGGCTGTATAGTTTTGAAATCACATAGTCCACATTTTTGACAGTCATGATAACGGCAATCAGGTGTATAGGCCTCGGCATGGGCTTTACTCAGTTCCTGCTTCAAAAAACTCTCATCAACACCGCTTGTCAGGTGCTGCCAGGGGAGTATTTCATCGAGATTTCTCGGGCGTAGATAAGTATCCAGTTTCAGTGAACATTCGTTGGCTGCTTCCTGCCAGCGTCTAAGGTCAAAATAATCAGACCAGCCGTCAAGTCGTGCTCCTTTTTTCCAGACTGTTTCAAGAAGCTCGGACAGGCGCCGGTCGCCCCGTGAAAAAACACCTTCCAGAAAACTCTGTTCCGGATCATGCCATTTCAGGTTAATGCCTTTCCTTGGAAGACCTTTTTTGAGATGATTGATCGTTTCCCGGCTCTTTTCCATGGAGATTTGCCCTTCCCATTGGAAAGGGGTGTGTGGTTTTGGCACAAAGGTGCCAATGCTGACATTGATCTGTTGACGCCCTCTTGCCGCCTGGTTTCCAATTTGTTTCGTCATCTTGGCAAGCTCTATAATGGCGTCGATATCTTCCGCTGTTTCAGTGGGCAGGCCAATCATGAAATAGAGTTTCATCACCTTCCAGCCAAGACCAAATGCATCCCTGCTGGTGGTAAGGAGATCCTCTTCGCTGATGCCTTTGTTGATTACACGGCGCAACCTTTCACTGCCAGCTTCCGGAGCAAGTGTAAATCCTGTTTTCCGTACGCGTTTGATTTGATCCATGAGATCTTGAGTTAACGTTCCAACACGCATGGATGGCATGGAAACAGATATTGCCTCCGAGGCAAAACGATCCATGAGTTGTGGAAGAGTTGTTGCCAGGCAGGAGTAGTCTCCTGTGGAAAGAGAAAGCAGGGCCAGTTCGTTAAAACCGGAATTTTCAATACCTGTATTTGCCAGATCGAAAATCTGTTCAGGAGTTCGTTCCCGTACCGGCCGATAAATGATCCCTGCCTGACAAAAACGGCACCCTCTTGTGCATCCCCTGGCAACTTCTACTCCCAGTCTGTCGTGAACGATTTTGGAGTTTGGCACCAGTGGATGAAGGAGATGGTCGAGTTTGGAAAGATCACTGAGAACACGTCTTTTAACCACAGGAAAGTCAGGATTCAAGATTTGAATTTCTGCAATACTTCCATCGTCATTATAGACAGGATTATACAACGAAGGAACATATACGCCCGGAATCGCAGCAAGTTTTTCAAGTATTTTATTTTTTTGCAGCTTATCAACTTTTGCAAGTCGTATACATTCAGCAATCTCCAGTATGGCCTCTTCACCGTCTCCGAGCAGGATGGCATCAAAAAAGTCAGCCACAGGTTCCGGATTCAGGCTGCATGATCCACCTCCCAGAACTATGGGCATGGTTTCGTCACGTTCTCTAGACCGTAGCGGAATACCAGCCAGATCAAGGACAGTGAGAATATTGGTGTAGCAAAGTTCGTATGGCAGGGTGATACCGACAAGATCAAAGTCCTGAAGGGGCCGATTGCTTTCAAGGGAGCAAAGCGGAAGATCCCGTGAGCGAAGGAGTTCCTCCATGTCTTTGGCAGGGCAGTAGCAGCGCTCGGCAAGGATTTGTTCATGACTGTTCAAGATATGATACAGAATCTGCAATCCCTGATGGGACATACCTATTTCGTATAGATCAGGAAAAATCAGTGCACAATGGAAAGATGTCTCGTCCCAGTTTTTAAAACTGGCATTGTACTCGTGCCCCAGATAACGTCCGGGTTTATTAACAAACGGAAGGGTTTCTCTTTGTTCAAAATTTCGTTTCATATGCGAGTCTATTTGATTTTTTATCATTACTTAAAGCTGGCTGAAAGCCTGCAAGTATCATGAATTCTATGCTAGTCATTTACTGAAAATAGGTTGACTTTACAAGAGAGGATGAGGTATGCAAGAAAGTATATGATTTGTTCCATTAAAAATAATAGGTTATCTGGGTATTCTTTTATGAAAAGTTGTAAAATTCTTACTTCCCTGGTTGTTTTGTTGCTTTTCTCTCTGTTTTCCGGATCGTTACACGCTGCAGATGGACTGATAGAGAAAGTAATTTTTCATGGAAAAAATGGAAACAGCGAATCTGTTGTTTTCCATCTCAATGGCCCCTGGCTACCCAAAGTATTTGCTTTAAAAGGTGACAATCCCCGCGTGGTGTTTGACTTTGTGGACACGCGGCTTGCCCGAACTGTTCCATCTTCCATTGATACCAAGGGTACCATGATTCGGAAAATTCGTACAGGGCGCCATAGTAACAAGACAAGAGTGGTGATGGATCTCGCTGCAGGTGGTAATTTCAATTTTGATCAACAATTCGATGAAACTACAAATATCCTGACTATACAGCTTTTTTCCATGGATTTCCCTGAAAAACAGGACGGAAAACCTGTTGTGCCAGCAGTTGCGGAAAAAAGTAGTATTGACGTTGTCGCAGAAGAAGAGACCGTTAAGCAGGAAGTAATTGTTACAGCAGCCGTTCCTGCTGAA
>JAOZQU010000194.1 GCA_029932055.1 Desulfocapsa sp. | reverse complement strand
GGTTTTGGTGACATTCTCGAAAAAGTAGAGGCTGGCGAACGGTTGTCCTGTGATGATGGACTCAGGCTTTATAATTCCAATGATATTCTACCACTTGGCTACATGGCCAATCTGGTACGAAATCGAATCAATGGAGACAAGACTTATTATATTTATAACCAGCATATAAATTATTCCAATATCTGTACTAATCTCTGTAAGTTCTGCGCTTTTGGCAAAGATAAAAGTCATGAGCAGGCCTATGAGATGGATCTTGAGACGGTAAAGCAGAAGGTTCGCGACCGTCTTGATGAACCCATTACTGAAATCCATATGGTAGGCGGGATTCATCCAGACCTTCCTTTCTCATATTACACGGATTTGTTGCAGGGTATTAAAGAAGTTCGTCCCGATGTTCATATTCAGGCTTTTACCTGTGTAGAGATCGCTCATCTGGCAGGGCTTGCTGATAAGCCGGTTGGCGAAACACTTGAGTTGTTGAAACAGGCTGGTCTTGGTTCTATTCCCGGTGGTGGTGCAGAAGTGTTTGCTCCACGAATTCGTGAGATTACCTGCGAGAAAAAACTCCCTGGTAAGGATTGGCTTGAAGTAGCAAAAGTTGCCCATAAGCACGGACTTCATACCAATGCCACCATGCTTTATGGTCATATTGAGACCATGGAAGAGAGGGTTGAACATCTTGATGCACTTCGTCTGGCTCAAGATGAAACAAAGGGCTTTCTTGCATTTATTCCTCTGGCTTTCCATCCAAAAAATACCGAGATGTCCAGTCTTTCAAGAACAACCGGCATTGATGATCTTAAAAGTATTGCTGTGGCAAGGCTTATGCTTGATAACTTTCCCCATATCAAAGCATATTGGGTAATGATTGGCCCCAAAGTTGCTCAAATTGCACTTTCTTTTGGTGCCGATGATATGGATGGCACAGTGAAGGAAGAAGTTATTACTCATATGGCTGGTGCTGAAACAGAACAAGCCATTGGCTCAACCACCCTTGTCAAACTGATTAAAGAGGCTGGGCGCGTGGCCATTGAAAGGGACACTCTGTACAACACCATCCAGACTCACGAGTAAAAAACAGGTTGATGCCCATGCAGAAAACAGTTTTCAAAGAAATAAGTGACAGAGTTCTCTCTGGCGGCAGACTCACCGATGATGAGTTTCTCCAGCTTCATGATAATGCAGATTTATACCAGCTTGGTTTTCTGGCCAATGGTATTCGAGAAAAACTACACCCTGAGAAGCATGTAACTTACGTAATCGATAGAAATATCAACTATACTGATATTTGTGTGTCAGCATGTAAGTTTTGTGCCTTTTTTAAGGCACCGGAAGATAAAGACGGTTATCTTTTATCTAAAATGGAGCTGGCCCAGAAAATTCAGGAGACCCAGGATCTTGGCGGAACGCAGATTTTGCTGCAGGGAGGCCTGCACCCTGATCTGTCTCTTGAATACTATGAAGACATGCTCCGCTTTATGAAGGAGACTGGTATTCATATCCACGGTTTTTCCCCGCCTGAAATATATCATTTTGCTGAACTCTCTAAATTGCCTGTCAGCGAAGTCATTAAACGATTGATTGCAGCCGGACTAGACTCTATCCCTGGCGGTGGTGCCGAGATTCTTTCAGATCGTGTACGTGATTCAACAGCTCCCAGAAAATGCAATGCTGACCAGTGGATTGAAGTCATGGAAGAGGCTCATAAACAAGGGCTTCGTACCACTGCCACCATGATGTTTGGCCATGTGGAAACCAACCAGGAACGATTGGAACATCTGCGTCGTTTACGTGAACTTCAGGATCGCAGCAAAGGATTTACTGCTTTTATCCCCTGGCCCTTTCAACCCGATAATACTGCCCTTGTTGAGTTGGCAGATATTGAAAAGACCACTGGTTATGGATATCTGCGTATGCTTGCCTTATCACGTATTTATCTTGATAATTTTGAGAATGTCCAGGCATCCTGGGTAACTCAAGGTCCTAAAGTTGCACAACTTTCTCTCTATTTTGGTGCCAATGATTTTGGTTCAACCATGATAGAGGAAAATGTAGTGGCTGCCGCCGGAATCAGTTTCAGACTTTCTGAACAGGAGATCAGACGACTGGTTACTGATGCTGGGTTTGAGCCCAGACAGCGTTTAATGGACTACACGCTTGTTGTCTAACCTTTCTTGTGTGTCCGCATCCTAAAAATTCCCGTCAAATATTCAGGGCTCCCTGGGTAGTTCCTGTTACCGCACCTGTTATCCATGATGGCGCAGTTGTCATTGATGAAAACTCCATTGTTGCAGTAGGATCCTATTCTGATATCGCAAGTCATTTTTCTGACCTGCCACTGACAAATTGTTCCGGCGTGCTTCTGCCTGCCCTTGTGAATGCCCATATCCATCTGGATCTTTCAGCTTATGGAACTGTCTACCAGGAGTCAGAAGACAGCACCATGTGTGATTGGATATCCGCACTCCTGCGGAAACGTCTGCAGACACATATTTCAGATGAAGATTTGAAAACTGCTGCAGAAAATATTGTCCAGGATCAGTATGATTCAGGTGTTGGACTAATGCTTGATATCAGCAATGTCAGTCTCGGACATTTTGTTTCATTTCCTGTTGAAATAATATCACTTTTTGAAATGCTTGGCCCTTCAAAGACTGCTCAGCAGGCAGCTGTTTCTGCCATCCAAAACCTGCCGTCTAATCAGGCTGTCACAGGACATGCTCCCTATTCAACAACTCCGGAATTGTTGAAATATATAAAAGAACGCTGTCACAGACGGGGCGATCTGTTTTCTCTGCATCTTGCTGAAAATCCTGACGAAGCCTTATTGCTTGTAAAGGGGGGCGGTTGTTTTTCTCAATTTTTAAAAGAACGCGGCGGATGGGATGACACTTTTCCAATTCCGGGAATTGACAGCAGTGGTGTGGTGGGGTACTTACATGAACTGGGAATTTTGGATAAGAGAACGATCTGTGTTCACTGTGTACATTTAACGACAAAAGAAATAAAGATTATTGCAGATTCTCATGCACATGTTTGTCTCTGCCCGGGAAGTAACAGGTTTCTTTCAGTTGGTACAGCCCCACTGGAACAGTTTTTGGAACATAGAATACTGCCTGCATTGGGAACTGATTCCATTGCTTCAAATACGAAGCTTGATATTTGGCAGGAGATGTCTCTTTTGCGGGAGATGTATCCTGATGTTTCTCCTGAGCATATTTTCAGTATGGCGACTCTTGGTGGAGCAAAGGCGATGCATCGTGACAGTGATTACGGCAGTCTTGCACAAGGGAAGAAAACACGTATTCTTCATGTGCAGGGCTTCCCATATGATGAGGTGAGCAGTGCAAATCAACTCCTTGATCTGTTAACATCATGCGGCAGGCCTGATTCGATCACTTGGCTTAATCGTGATGGCGTCGTAAAAACTTAAATTTTTTGCTATTCCGTCATTCCCGGAAACTACACCGGACAAGCCCACCTACGCGGGCTTGTCCGGTGTAGTTTCCGGGAACGACTGAGCAGGGACTTTTTGAAGTCGGAGTTTATACCCTGTCATTTGAGGGTGCTATCTACGACGCCATCAATTTTGAGCAGTAAACTTTTTTGTAGGGACAGGATTTGGGAACAGAAGACAATATGAGTGGAGTACGTATTGGAATGGTGAATTTTATTAATACTGCTCCCATCTATGAGACCTGGAAAACGCGTAAACATCCAAAGGACTGGCATGTTGTTGAGGCCCCGCCTTCAACTTTGAACCAGATGCTTGCAAAAGGTGAGCTCGATCTGGGGTTTGTCTCTTCCTATGAGTATGCAGTTCGTCCGGAGGAGTATCAAATTCTGGCAGATCTTTCAATTAGTGCCAATGGTTCTGTTGGCTCTGTTTTTCTTTTTTCCAGGGTAGAACCAAAATTACTGGGTGCTCATACAGTACTTTTGAGCGGCCAGTCAGAGACTTCGATAAGTCTTGTCAAGGTCATCCTTGAAGAGTTTTTTCATGTGCAACCTGAATATGTTGTTGGCAACGTAAATGGCCCAAAGGCTGAGAAGGCTGGAGGCATTCTTGCCATTGGGGATGAGGCATTACGGCTTGCTGCAGGTGATGAATTTCCCTTTAAGCTTGATCTTGCTGAAGTCTGGTGCCAGTTTACAAATCTTCCTTTTGTTTTTGCTGTTTGTGCGGTGCGTAAGGATTTCTGCAGGAAAGAACCTGAAACGGTTGCAGCCATTCACCGTGAATTCCTTTATTGTCGGGGAGAGGGGAGAGAGAAACTCGAATTTATTTGTGAAAATGTCGCTCCTCGTATTCCCATGCATCCGGATGAATGCTATGTGTACCTTCGTGCCATTGAATATGACCTTGGAGAACGCAAACAGAAAGCTTTAGAGACATTTTTTCAATATTTGATCGATCGGGACGAAGCCTCTCCTGAATCTGTCCCTTTAAAAATTTTCAATAGTTGAAAGTCAATATCTGTGAACTTACAATGAAAAAGATTCTTGTGGCAGTGACCGGTGCTTCAGCCATGCTCTATTTACAATCATTTCTTGAGATGCTTGCCCTGGAGGATGTTATTGTTCATGGGGTCTGTTCTGAAGCAGGTGAAAAGGTTCTGGAGCTTGAACATAACTGCACATCAGCTGATCTTCCTTCGGTTAGCAAGTGGTTTGACTGTCGGGATTTTGCAGCTGCTCCGGCATCCGGGTCAGCCGGCTATGATGCAATGATAGTTATTCCCTGTTCCATGGGAACCCTTGCAGCTGTGGCTTCGGGAATTACATCCAACCTTATACATCGGGCAGCTGATGTTATGCTCAAAGAAGGAAAAAAAACAATCCTTGTTACCAGGGAAACACCTTTGAATAGAACTCACCTGAAAAATATGCTGACAGCACATGATGCAGGGGGTACGATTTGCCCTCCACATCCCGGTTTTTATCTTAAACCAGAGACTTTAAAGGATGCTGCGATGACGTTCTCCTGGCGGCTTGGTGATCAACTTGGTTTGGTCATGAAAGGGCGTAAACGCTGGGGGAGAGAAGGCTAATGTTTCAGAAACTTGCTGTTCTCCTGGACATGATCAAATTTAAGCTGACCATCTTTGCCATGCCCTTTGCTTTTATGGGGGCATTTCTGGCAGCACGTGGAATCCCGGATGGCCTGACTTTCCTTTTAGTTATCGTAGCAATGGTTGGTGCCAGAACATGTGCCATGGGATTTAACCGAATAGTTGATGCCGGGTTTGATAAGGCCAATCCTCGTACAGCTGAACGTGCGATTCCTGTTGGAGCTGTCAGCATGCTTGAAGCCTGGAGCTTTGTGATAGGTGCCGGTCTGCTTTTTTTCTTTGCTGCCTGGTCACTGAACCCATTAACTTTAAAACTTGCTCCTTTTGCACTTAGCCTCACTCTGTTCTATTCGCTTACCAAGCGATTCACCTCATTTTGTCATTTAATTCTCGGGGTTGCCCTTGCTTTTTCTCCCCTTGGTGGCTGGGTCGCTGTGCAGGGAAGCCTGACATCCTACCCATGGGCACTCTCTGCAGGAGTACTCTTCTGGATAACTGGGTTTGATACAGTTTATGCCTGTCTTGATGCAGATTTTGATCGCAAGGCAGGTCTGTATTCTCTTCCTTCAAGGATTGGGCAGCGTAATGCATTCCGGCTTGCTGCTGTATTTCATGTGCTGGCTTTCTTTTTGTTTGTTTATACAGGCATTCAGGCAGATTTGAATTTTATGTATTATATCGGTGTGTTGATTGCTGCAGCAGCACTTTTCTATCAACACAGGATTGTAAATCTCAATGATTTATCAAAAATAAAAGGCTCCTTTTTTTCCATGAACGGTTTTATCAGTCTGGCTTTATTTATCGCAACCTGGCTTGCTCTGATTAGTGAAAAACTATGAATCGCCTGCTCTGGTTTTTTTTGCCTCTTTTTTTTCTGTTTGTGCCGTCAGCTCTATCAGGTTCGGGGGCATCTTATTTCCTTGGCGTAGCTGATGATGATGTCGTGGCAACAGCATATCAGGGAAATGAAAAGCTTAGTTATAAGGTTTCCTGGAGTGGTGGCATTAAGATTGGAGAACTCCATATGGAGGTCGTTAAACTTGAAGGCATGCCGGAGCGTTTTGAGTTAAGGGCAAAGGTGAAATCTTCAGGCTTGTTGCGTGCATTCTATCCCGTGAAAGATACCTTTGTTACCATCGTTGAAGGTACAAAACGGCTGCCTGTCACCTATGAGGTTCACCAGAAGGAAGGACGCAAGTCCAAAGTCAGGCGATACACTGAATATAATCAGGTAACCGGAGAAATTCGTTATCGAAAAAATGATCGTGATCCTGTCCTGTACCAAGTCAAAGGAGAGGTTCATAACGAATTTTCTTCCTTTTTTTTTACGCGTGTTCTGCAGCTGAATCCTGCTAAATCTGTCATTGTCCCGACGTTTGCAGATGGTAAACGACATAAGGTTATTGTCAGAACAGGGGAACGAACTCGCATAAACAAAACGGTTAAAGGGGATATGAATGTACTTCCGGTAGCCCCGATTATGAAGTTCAAAGGTCTTTACGATAAAGATGGTGATACTGTGATCTGGTTTACGGATGATCGCTGCCGTATTCCGGTTCGTGTTAATTCCAAGATTCTCATTGGCTCACTCACTGCCGAACTGGTTTCCTACAGTAACCCTCTCTGTCTGGATCAAAGTGAGTATC
>JAOZQU010000193.1 GCA_029932055.1 Desulfocapsa sp. | reverse complement strand
CTATGTGAGCCAGCCTGACCGTGCAGAGATGGGGTGCTCCTGAATAGTTACCTTTAATCTAAGGTAAAGGTCGCCAATGTCAAAAGCAAGAAGATTCATCAGAAAATTCAAAGATATCAAAACACTCCCTCACGTGGTCACAAATCTTTCCCGCCTCATTGCAGACGAGAATTCCACGATGAAAGATTTTGAAGAAGTCATTAAAATGGATCCGATCCTGGTGGTACGCTTGCTTCGCCTGGTTAACTCCCCATTTTACGGCCTGGTACATCGGGTGGATTCCATAGGACGCGCTGTAGCCTACCTGGGAATGAAAAATCTGCATAATATTGCTGTCACTGATGCCCTGAAAAATATTTTTCATGAGCATGGAAAATCCCAGAGTTTTTCCAGGGAAAAGCTCTGGCTGCACTGTGCTGCAGTCTCCATTTGCGCCAAAATGATCGCTGAACGAATTTTCGGGACAAATGGAGATGACGCATACCTTTGTGGTATTCTACATGATTTTGGCCTCATTGTTGAATCACAGATAGAACCGAAAAAATTCATTGCTGCCTGTGACGCATATGAAGCAGGAACATCACTTATTAAACTTGAGCAGGAACATCTTGGAACTGATCACTGCGAAATCGGTTTTCTTATGGCACAGGATTGGGACATGCCGGAAAGCATTCAGGAAGCCATTCGAGATCATCACCTTGAAAGTGGTGATTACCACCCGGAAAGCCTGACCGGAATTCTCCAGATTGCGGAATATATCACTGGCCAACTTGGCTATACTGCTCTTGCAGACATGACTCCTGAATTGCCTGTACACCTAGTTGCTCATCTCCAGGAAAATATGGATGAATACAAAGTACTCATAGAGGATCTCCCGGAAGAAATGAGCAATGCTCAGGATTTATACGGAGGCTAAGGAAACTCAATAACAAGTATAAACCTACGATGACAAGGATTTTTCCTGGCGAACTATTAGGGAGATGTATAATGGCAGAGAATTTTTCAATTTTTGACAAAGTAGCATCGTATCAGCAGGAGATTAATGAACTGCTGCAAATGCTGAGTTTTTCCGCGCCAGACTGTTTTTGTATTTGTATTGATCAGAACGAACAGCAACATACTAATGGAAATGCCCCCCCCCCTCCTGATACAGTGATCATTCAGCTGCAAACACTTCTTCAGGAAAATAACGAAAGCTTCAAGGCTGTAGGCATAAAAGAAAACGAATGGTGTGCAATTGCGCTTCCGGAAATGCAATCGAATCTCTTCTTCGTTTCCTCCTCACTAGACACTCTTCATTCCCCTTCTACTAAAATTATCAGCCTTTCATGTAAACTTTTTAGTAGTTACCAGAAAACAATTTCCGGAGAAAAAAAGCTTGGGATACTAAAAAGACAGTTTGACCGAAAATTTTCAGTTTTAGAACAAAAATATCAAGTCATTTTGGAGGAAAACGAAAAGAGTTATCGTATTATTCAGGAGCAGCAGGAAAACTACTCCAAGACTTTGCAGACAGAAATTAAAATCCAGACCAAAAAGTTACGTGAAGCAAAAAGTGCAGCAGAAGCCGCGTCCGTTGCCAAAAGTCAATTTCTTGCTTCCATGAGCCATGAGATAAGAACCCCCATGAATGGAGTTATTGGGTTTACAGAAATGCTTCTTTCAAGCAAACTGGACGAAGAGCAGCGTGACAGTGCTGAAACCATCAAAAGGAGCGGTGAGGCACTACTTGGACTCATTAACGACATTCTCGATTTCTCAAAAGTCGAGGCAGGGCAGATGAGCCTCGAATACATTGATTTTGATCCGGAAATCACTGCCCATGATGTCTGCGATCTTGTCCGTCCCCGTGTTGCAGGCAAACCCATTGAGGTCCTTTGCCGGATTGATGACAACCTTCCAGCTAACGTAAGTGGGGATCCCGGGAGATTTCGTCAGGTACTGATTAATCTTCTCGGAAATTCCGCAAAATTCACCGAAAAAGGTGAGCTGGAACTCACGATCAATGTGGAGGAAGAGGATGAAAAAAGCATAACCCTCCATTGCCTTATTCGTGACACCGGGATTGGGATAGACCCAACTAAATGTGAATCTATTTTTGAAGCATTTAAACAGGAAGACGGAACAACAACAAGAAGATATGGAGGGACTGGGCTTGGTCTCTCGATTTGTCGGAAAATCGCAAATTTAATGAACGGAAGAGTATGGGTAGAAAGTGTTCAGGGTGAAGGCTCAACCTTTCACTTTACAGCAAAAATGCGTAAATCCACAATATCACGAGCCAAAACTCTCAAGCAGCTTGATCTGGAAGGAACAAGGATGCTCATCGTTGATGATAATGCTGCTAACAATGATATTCTTCAACATCTCCTCAGAAATGCAGGCATTATTACCACTGCTCTTTTTGATGAAACTAAAGCCATGGAAACCTTAGCAGCAGCAGATGAGTGTGGGGAGCCCTTTGATCTCGCCATAATTGATCTACAGATGCCGACCATATCAGGGTTTGAGCTGGCAAAAATGATCAGAGGATCGAATCTAAAAAGTAACAATATTCCTTTTCTTGCCTATACCTCTTCGACAGAAAAAATTGCAAAAAAATGTAAGGATGTTGGTTTTTCCGCTTTTTTAAATAAACCTGCAAGACGCTCCATCCTCTTGCGTACCCTTTCAAGAACCCTTGGCAATGGTACGGAGGAAATCACCTCCAAATCAGAAAAAAAACTTGTCACCCAATACTCAGTAAGAGAAGAAATTAAACAGTCCATACGGATACTACTCGTGGAAGACAACCTGGTGAACCAGAAACTTGCGAATATGATTCTTACAAAAGCCGGATATAATGTAGAAATCGCGGGAAATGGAAAAATTGCAGTTGATGTATTCAGTAGCAATCCCGAAAAATTTGATATCATTCTGATGGATGTACAAATGCCGGAAATGGATGGCTATGAGGCCACTAGACAAATTCGTAAGTTAGGCTTCACAGATATTCCTATTTTAGCCATGACTGCCAACGCCATGAAAGGAGACCGCGAACTCTGTCTTGAAGCCGGTATGAATGATTATATTACCAAACCTATCAAAAGAGATATTGTTTTTGATATGCTGGATAAATGGTTATGCTCTACAAATTGACCCCTTTACAATTTAGAAATCACAAATAAAAATCGTATTAGCTTATCAATCCAATGCCACCTATACTAATGTCAACGCAAACAACTGCTAAAATTTCTGTTATTGGACGACTCATTGCCTGGGCAAATATCCCATATACTGATAATTCTTTTTTGCTGAAAACATTTCATAGTTTATTCCGAATTATCCTTATCACTTTCAAAGAATTCAGCAATAATGAGCTAAACATACGCGCAAGTGCCCTGACCTACACAATTTTACTGTCTCTAGTGCCCATGCTTGCCATGAGCACTGCTGTGATTAAAGGGCTTGGTGGCGGAGATGAATTACGACAGGTGGTTTACAGTTATATTGACACTCTGGAAGAAACTATCCCCTTAACCCATGTAGAGCTACCAGGCTCACAGCTTACTGGGGAAACAAAACCCACAAAAGTCACTATCACAAGTGCGCAGGAAGAAATCCACGTCACAGATCAATTTCGGACAGCAGCTGATCAAATTTTTGACTATGTAGACAAAACTGATTTCGCAACTCTTGGAACCATTGGTGTTCTTGGTGTCCTGCTCAGTGCAATCCTGGTTCTCAGCAATATTGAACTCTCTATGAACACCATCTGGCATGTTCCAGCTGGAAGATCCCTGTTACGAAAAGTTACTGATTACCTGACATTTCTCATACTCATGCCTCTTTCAATCAACTTTGGATTTGCTGCAAATGCTGTATTGAAAAACGACGCACTGCTGAACAAACTTATTATTCTTATTCCTGGCCCCTGGGTACAGACAGCCATACTTTTTCTTGTACCTCTCTTTTTTATCACCCTGACTCTGTTTCTTATTTATATTTTTTTTCCAAACACCAAAGTAAAGCCTTTGCCAGCTCTTATTGGTGCAGTTTTTGCCGCTACCCTTTGGTTTATCACGCAAAACATTTACATTGGTCTCCAAATCGGTGTATCGAAATACAATGCGATTTACGGTTCTTTTGCAACCCTCCCCCTCTTTCTTATATGGATGTTTTTAGGTTGGGTTTTCATTCTTGGTGGAGCCCAAATAGCATTTGCTTGTCAACGGCAACAGAGCTATCAATTAAAAAGAGTTATCCATTCACCACTGGAACAACTCAGTGCTGCCATTGACATTCTCAACATCACTTACAACTCTTACAATAGCAAAACAAAGTTAAATACAAAAGAACTCCCATTCCATTGCCCTGCCTACTCTGCAGAATTACTCATTAGTAGCCTAAAACAACTTATTACTTCACAAATAGTTGCCAGCACTGAAAAAGGGCAACTCCTTCCATGTACACCTGCAAAAAAACTTAAGTATAAGGAAATTGTTTCCTCAATTCTTGGTAACTCAGTTCCTGAAACAGAAGGCGGCAAAGCAGCGTCAATCTTAATTAAACAGGCAACTCCTATTCTGAACAAAAGTTTTTCAGCAGAGGAAAAAAATGAGTAATGACACATTCAGTTCTAAAAAAAAGATTATTAAAATCCTTGGGAGTTGCAACTGTATCGTCATTGTGCCAGATGGATTTTCATATAAAGGGACAACAAACCTTCTTACCCATTTTGCAAGCTCATTTATTAAAACAATAGAGGCATATGGTGTCATTAACTGTAAATACAAGAATGCAATTATTGATCTGAACCATACTGATGAGATCAAAAAAAACAAACGTATCAGTAAAGAATTTCTTAACCCTCTCTATAAATTTAAAGAGGAAATTCGTGGTAATAACCAAACTCCTCTTTCTCTGATTTTTAAAATGTCAGATCCACACCCAGAAACCGCACAGAAGTCTGACATTATAATTGGTACAGGCCAGGGAGAACGAGGAAACCCGGAACGTCCACATCGTTCAACATTTCCACCTTCACTATTAACAAAGCTAAGGGTTTCACTTTCTGATTCAGATTTCAAGACAGAACTCGCACCGGTTGATTCTCTACTATGCGGGAGGGAAAAACACTGTCTCAATCAACTTTTTTTTCAGAAAAACTTTATTAAAAACAACTATGACCCTGATACCCAATCACTTCTTTTCACTTTTGATGAAGGCTCTCTAGGAAAAACAATTGAAGAAGCTGTAGCCAAGGGAAAAAAAGTAGCCAAGGGCCTGTCTCATTTAATTCATAAAATGCCACTGGTGCGGCAAGTTCAACTAAAAAGCATTGAGGCGGCAAGCCATGAAGACAAAAAATATATATTCCGTGTGAATAATGATGGGGATGCAATACATTCACTCATAAGAGAAGGATATATTGAAGAGCTTGCTGAATCCATCAAACAATCAGGCCTCCTCCATCCACTGGTTCTCCTGCAAAAAGAAAATGGAAACTATAAAATACTATGTGGATTCAGAAGATACCAAGCCCTTACCAGACTTGGCAAGGAATGGGTCGAAGCCAAAATCTACAAAGAAGATAATTTTAGTAGAGAAGAATTCTTCAATATTAGCCTTGCAGAGAACACCAGAAGAAGAAATCTTAATCCTGTTGAAATCGGAAATTTTCTAGAAAGTGCAGCGCAGGAATTAGAGTTAAACAATGCACACCTTGCAGAAAAATTTGGACAATCTCTTGGAATTGGCAAACCAAACACAAAGGTCTCTCAATCCACTATCCATAAATATCGAAAGGTTAATGCGATTCGAACCCGCAAGGAATCACCAGAGATCATCAGCGATATAATCAATGAACGATTACAATTCACTATTGCTGCTGAGATCCTTGCACCCATCAAAGATCCAAAAGATCGGAATCGTTTGCATATTGATATCATTAAACCCCTGCAACCAACAAGGCCTCAAATAATCCAAATAAAAAAACTCCTGGAAAAATTTGGCGCCCCACTGGCCGTGACACTTACTCAGATGGAAGTGATAAAAGGCATTGAAAAAGCACTGAATAGTAGACATCGCGCAGCTCACTTCATAAAAACCTTACAAAATTTAAAACTGCCTGCCGAAAAAAAAATAAAAAAAACCCCACTTCAAAAAAGGACATCGGAACTCAAAGCTATCCTCATTAGTAAGAATCTCAAGGAATCGGATTTAAAACTTACGCCAACCAATGCAAAAAATAAAAATGAGCTCACGCTTCAATTGAAGATCAGACCTGACAATTTACAGGAAGCCATACAAACACTCATCAACATTGGAGCTCACGAACAACAGTTATCTGAGATATTCAACAAATAAAGGTAGTTTTTCGCATGCGAAAAACTACCTTATAAACAGGATAACATACTGTTCATATTGCCATTATAAGCAGCCAGCCACATAAGTACACATTGAGAAATTTACTAAACAATAGCTCCTGCAATTCGTTTTTTCATTTATTTTTTCTCAACTCGACATCACAAACAACATACCGGCTTACCAATACAATCCAAAATTGTTACCTTACCCATCCCTTCTTCTTGCAAAATAATCTGTTGATTTATTTTTTAAAAATGATTAGCATATGAGAATCATTATTTAATCGAATTTTCAAACAACAAAGGAGAATTACATTGAAAAAATTTACTTGTACTGTTTGTGGCTATATCTATGAGGGTGAATCTGCACCAGAAAAATGCCCC